>NZ_JANQCV010000007.1:0-94197 GCF_024723515.1 Campylobacter sp. W0066.2
AGTTTGTTTGGTATAATTGTATTAAGGGTTTAAGCCGCAGGCTGACCCCCTACGGCTAAATTGTGAAACCCCTGAAAGGAGGTAACTCAATGAGGTTCGTAAAGCTCATTTTAGTGGTTATTATACTACTTTGCCTATTTATAGTCAAGATATATTAACCAAGCCCCTTTTCGGGGCAACTAGAGTGAGCTACCTGCGGTACCAAACAAACTTTTAACTAAATTTCATCTCCTTTCTATAATTTTATTTTTCTTTTTAATTAGTAGGTTTTCTTGTTAAATTCTCAAGATTGCTTTCGATTTTTTCTTGTATTTTTATAGAATCAGCTTGTATTTTATCTACATCAATACTTCCAACAATATCAGCAATAAATTCACTTAAATCTATTTCACTAAAATCTAACTTTTGAAATTCTTCTGGAGTAAATCCTCTACAATCAGGACTTTTTGGAGAACCCCAACCTCTTCCAATTTGTGGGCGTCCTTGTTCATTAAATATTCTTGCTAATTTTGAATTAAAACAACAGTGTGTTTTTTTATGCTGAATACAACCTATGAATTTAATTTTTTTAGAGCAATATTCACCAACTTCTACACATCTATTTTGCTTATTGAGTTTGGCTAGCTTTTTTTCATCTTCTTTACAAGGTACAAGCCCTATAAATACTTTATCTTTATCACAGCAACCACCACCAGTTAAACCAAAAAATTTGTCTTTAGAGCGACATCTATTATCTTTTCCATTAAAGATAAAAATTTGTCCTCCACAAGAACCATCATCTTCCAAACCATTATTATTTTCATCATTAATACCAACTTGAGTATCTTCATCTTCAATATCGCTAGCGCCTTCTATGCAAGGAAACGGGGAACATTGATACTTATTATCTGTTAAAACACATTCTCTTTCTTCGTTAAATGGACATACTTTTCTATTTTTAACACAATTGTTTGCAGGTGGTATTGAAGAATTACAAGTATCACTAAGACCATCATTATTAGAATCTATCGCTAGATCATCTCTAAGCTTTTAGGGTAATAATTTCAATAAACGATATATTGTTACAACATATGCTAAAAATCCAAAAGAAAGTAGTATATTATAATGCAACATAACACTATTTAAAAAATTTTTAACTATATTTTTATACTTCATTTGGTATTTGCACTTTTTGAATTTGTATTTTGGTTAATACTTGTGTTTTGCTCCCACAGCCTATCAAGCATAGCATTAAAAAGCTTAGTAGTGTTAGTTTCATTGTTTTTGGATATATAGTTTTTAACATCATCAACCTTTGTTTTGATTTGATTTTTTTGAGTATTTGCATAAAAGAGTGCTTTTAGCTCTTGTTCGTGTCTTATTTTAAGCTCTCTAGTAATCCTCGTGAGTTCATTATTTACACCCAAAGCTAAATTTAAATCACTTTGGCTTTTTTCTAATTTTGTTTTAGTGCTATCTAGCTTAAGATATAAAAACACATTAAGCATAAACATTAGAGCTAAAGCAATATAAAGTTTGTATTTTCAAATAAAAGATTTATCATTTCTTATTTTAGAAATTTAAGTAAGATTTGAGTATAATTTCAAAGAGTGGAACACCAAAGGTGGCCGCCTTTGGTGTTAATCAACACTCAGTTAGGTGGTGATTAAAATTGAACCATAAAATTCTAGTAATAATTATACTACTTTGTATAATTATAGTCAAGGCTTATTAGCTTTGATTTCCCCTTTAAAAAGGGGAGCTAGAATACCACCTTTGGTTTACTTAAACTTTTATCTCCTTTCTAAAATTCGTTTGTGATTTCTAATTTTATATTTAATAAATCTTGCTGATATAACAAATCATATAATTTTTTACAAGCTTGTCTGCTTTAACCTATACTTTCATCGCTCTTAGTTAAACCTAGTAAAATACAACTTCTATATTCTAATAATTATATATTTATCATCTTTTACTCTCAAATATTATTTTCTAAACAAACTTTCATTTCCAAACTATAAGTTTTACAGCGTTCATAAACTAGACTTTATTTGTTTATAAAGCAATTGTTATTAATATTTTAAAAATTTAGAGAAAAATCATGAAAGATCTTAAAAAATACATTGCAAATTCCAAACTAACACGCCTTGAAGTTTTTATTTATAGCCTTATAAACCTCATCATTTTCCTCACAATCAACAGCAAGACTACCTAAATAAGGATGCAACAAACGCCCCACCGAAGCCGTATCAAATACCATGGTTAGTTTTGTTTTTGGAAAATTTTCTTTCATAAAAGCTAAAAATTCATCTCTAGCTTTATAATCTGTCTTGTCTTTATTAAACAAATCACTTTATTTTGCATTGTTTGGAGTGTTAAAACACATCTAAAAAGATTTTTTACCTTTTTTGGATGGTATAATCTTGAATAGTCTCAACCGCTAAAGCTATTTTTTATCCTTTATATATCGTATTGATATAATTATACTATATAAAATGGACTTTTAGTGTCTATATTTTAACCTTTACATTTTTGAGCTATCACATCCATAGCTTCTTGTGAAAGGACAAAATTTGTGTGATAAAGCAAGCAGCTACCCGTATCAAGTACTTTTAGCACAAGTTTTTTGTTATTAGCATCTTTTGGATTATGTCTTGTATTAGCTAGATCATAAATTTCATACACCATATCTTTACTAAGCTTGTTAATATCAAGTTCTATGATATTTTCTTCAAATTTCATAGGCTCTTGCGTAAAATCTTCTTTGTTTTCTTTTTTTGCAAAGCTTTTTTTCTTACTAAAAGATTTTAGCTCGTTTTCTTTTGCTTCTTCTAGGGTATAAATTTCATTTAAACTAAAGCTTAAGTCATTGTCGTTGTTTTTATATCTTAGTAAAAAGGCAAAGGCTTCATCTTTATTTTCTTTAAAAAGTGCTTCAACTTTTTCTACTTGAGTTTCAAAAATAATCATATCAAAAGAAGAATAAAAGTCTAAAACTAGAGCCTTAGCGTATCTTTTACCGCTTTTACTCATCATCGATTTAAAATCTTCAATCTTCCCTACAACCAAAAGCTCACCCTCGCCTTTGAGTGTTTCAAAGTCCATACTTTTAAAATACTCTATGCCTTCTATTTGACTTGCAAATTTATCCAAAGGATGGCCTGATACATAAATTCCTAAGATTTCTTTTTCATAGCCTAGTTTTTCCATTAACTCAAATTCTATCTTGCTATCATGAAGCCCTACTTTGATATCTGCGGCTATTTCTTCTTTTCCAAAAAGAGAAGCAGTAGAGTTTCTTTTAACTTCAGCAATTTTTCTACTTGTTTCTGAAATAAGCTCAAGATTATCCACCAAACATTTTCTAGTATAACCAAACTCATCAAAAGCACCTGATTTAGCTAAATTTTCTATAGTTTTTTTATTAATCTTAGTAGGATCAATAGAGCTTATAAAATCATCAAAATCACTAAAGCCCTCTTCCTTACGAATTGCCATGATATTTTCTATCGCAGGAATTCCCACACTCTTAATCGCTCCAAGCCCATAAATAATAGCTTCAGAACCATCTTCAAGCTTAGTTGCACTAAATTCTCTTTGAGCTTTGTTAATACTTGGTGGCAAAAGCTTGATGTTCATTCTTTTCATCTCTTCAATGTATTTTGCGACCTTGTCTATATTGCTTTCTTCACTTGTTAAAAGCGCAGCCATAAACTCACTTGGATAATAAGTCTTTAAATATGCTGTTTGAAAGGTTATAAGTGCGTAAGCAGCTGAGTGAGATTTGTTAAAACCATATTCAGCAAATTTCAAAATAAGCTCAAACAAATCATCAGCCTTTTTCTCATCATAGCCTTGTTTTTTAGCTCCTTCTAAATACTCTGCTTTAAGATTATCCAAAATTTCTCTTTTTTTCTTACCCATAGCACGGCGCACATTATCAGCCCCGCCCAAAGAAAAACCACCGATTTTTTGCACTATTTGCATAACCTGCTCTTGATAAACTATAACCCCATAAGTATTTTCAAGTATAGGTTTTAAATCATCAAATGCATATGTTGCAGCCTTTCTACCATGCTTAATATCGATAAAATCATCTACCATCCCACTATCAAGTGGGCCTGGTCTATATAAAGCTAAAACCGCGATTAAATCTTCAAATCTTTCAGGCTTTAACCTAGCATTCAAACTTTGCATACCGCCTGATTCTATTTGGAAAATGCCCAAGGTATTACCACTTTGTATGGTTTTATAAACCTTAGGATCATTCATATCAATCTTTTCCCAAATTACATCTTTGCCATAGCGCTTTTTCACTAGCTTAATCGCATTATCAATTACTGTAAGAGTTTTTAAACCCAAAAAGTCAAATTTGATTAAATCTACATCTTCAAGATATTCTTTAGAATACTGCGTAACCAAATGACGCTCATCATTTTTGCTTTGTCTAAAAAGCGGAGCTTTATTCCACAAAGCTTCATTAGATATCACAACTCCGGCTGCGTGCATACCTGCATTTCTATTTAAACCCTCTAATGCCTTGGCAAAATCCCAAACTTGACGCCCTTTTGGATGAGAATTTACAAATTCAGCGATTTTTGGCTCTTGCTCATAAGCTTTTTCTAAAGTGATTTTAAGCTCTTCAGGAACTAATTTTGCCAAAGCATCCGCATCAGGTATACTCATATCACAAACCCTAGCCACATCACGGATTACTCCCTTTGCTAAAAGCTTACCAAAGGTAATAACTTGCGCAACCTTTTCAGCTCCGTATTTATCAATAACATAATCAATCACTTCCCCTCTTCTATCTTGACAAAAATCCACGTCAATATCGGGCATTGATACACGCTCAGGATTTAAAAATCTCTCAAAAAGAAGATTATAAGGTATAGGATCTAAATCTGTAATTTTCAAACAATACGAAACCAAACTCCCCGCTGCACTCCCACGCCCTGGGCCAACTGGTATATCTTTTTCCTTAGCTGCAGCGATAAAATCATGAACAATTAGCATATAACCTGAAAATTTCATATTTTTAATAATACTAATTTCTAAATCAAGTCTATCTTTATACTCTTGATGTTTACTTGCATCGATAAATTGAAGTCTTTCTTCTAAACCCTTTTTACAAAGATACTCAAAAACTATATCATCATTATCAAAGCTAAATTCTTGATCTTCTTGACTTAAGCTTAAGCCATATTTTTTTGCATATTCACGGGTAAATTTAAAATTTGGTGGTGTTGGATCGCCTAGTTTTAATTCTAGATTGCATTTATTAGCTATTTCTTGAGTATTTTCAATAGCTTCAGGAATATCAGCAAAAAGCTCACTCATTTGCTCTGATGTTTTTACATAAAACTCATGCACTTCGTGTCTTAAACGACCTGGATCATCAAGCTTAACCCCCATAGCTATACACATAAACACTTCATGCGCAGCCGCTCTTTCTTTAAAAGTATAATGCGTATCATTAGTCGCAATAATTTTTATATCAAGCTCTTTAGCAAGTTTGATGATAGAATCATCGATAAATTTTTGATCATCAATACCATGACGCATAATCTCAAGGTAAAAATCATCTCCAAAAACCTTTTTATACCAAAGCGCAGCTTCTTTTGCGCCTTCATAACCTTTTGCGCCAAATTTTAAATTTCTTTCATTTTTGGTATTTAAATGCCAATTAACCTCACCTTGTAAACACGCCGAAGAGCAAATCAAACCCTCACTATGAGCCTCTAAAAGCTTTTTATTAATCCTTGGATAATAATACAAACCATGTATATAACTTTGCGAGCTTAAATACATCAAATTTTTATAACCAATTTCATTTTTAGCAAATAAACAAATGTGAAAGCGTTGTCTTGAGCTTTTATCGCTTAAATCATCATGATTATGTAAATACGCTTCAAGCCCTATGATAGGTTTAATCCCCTCAGCTCTCATCGTTTTATAAAAATCAATAGCTCCAAACATATTTCCATGATCAGTCATAGCAACACTTGTTGCACCTTGAGCTTTTAGCGTTTTAGCAAGCTCTTTGAGTTTATTTGCTCCATCAAGTAAAGAATATTCTGTGTGTAAATGCAAATGTGTAAATTGGCTCATATTTTCCCTTGTATTTTTTTATTATTATAAAAAAAAACTTTAAATTTAAAACTTACAAGCATAAAAAATGTATAATAGCTTACTTTCAAAAAAGGAGTAAAAAATGGAAGTAAAAATTTATTATTGTAATCTTTGAAATTACAAACCACAAGCTGCAAGGGTTGCAGAAGAAATACAAAATGAATTCAAAGATGCGCAAATTTCTACCATAGAAAAAGGTGGTGGTCATTTTATAGTAGAAGTAGATGGCAAAATCATTTACTCTAAAAAAGACTTGTTTAACTGTGAAGTAGATAGATTTCCTCATGAGGGTGAAATCACCAAGCTTATGAAACAAATGTAAGCTAAACCCTCATTAGCGAGGGTTTATTTTGTCAAAGGAACAAGCATACCTTCATAAAGTTTTTGATAAATTTCTTCTGAGCATAAATGCTTAGCAAGCTCTAAACCAAATAAAATAGCCGTAGCAGGCCCAGCTGCTGTGATGACATTTTCATTTACCATAATTGCTTTATTTACTCTAGTTCCTTCAATACCTACTTCACAACCAGGATAGCAAGAAAACTCTCCATTAATCACCCCTGCTTTTGCCAATACCATAGGTGAAGCACAAATAGCCGCTACGATTTTTTTCTTAGCATGTAAATCTTGTATGATTTTTATGATAGCTTGATTGTTTTTTAAATTCATCATACCTTCAAATCCACCTGCCAAAGCAATTGCGTCTAAATTTTCTTGATCAACACTAGCTAAACTCATATCAGCCCTTATACAAATTCCATTAGCACCTTGTACTAAAAGCTCATCATCTAGTGAAGCAATAATTACTTCTAAATTCCCACTAGCCTCCCCTGCTCTTTTTAAAACATCAGCTATACCTATAAATTCAGCTTCTTCAAAACCTTTTGCCAAAGGCACTAAAACTTTTTTCATTTTTCCTCCTTTTAGTCAATAAATCTTTTATTTAATTCATGAAAATACTCTATGCGTCTATCGCGTAAAAACGGCCACCATCTACGCACATTTTCACATCTTTGCATATCAATTTCAACGATTTTACAAAGCTCTTGTTTATCATCGGCTCTAAAAAGCTCTTCACCTTGAGCTCCAAAAACAAAAGAATTTCCCCAAAATCTTATGCCATCTTCCACACCGCTTTCATCTTTTTCAAAACCCACTCTATTTATAGCTACCACAGGCAAGCCATTAGCTATAGCATGGCCTCTTTGCACACCTATCCAAGCTTCAAGCTGTCTTTGTTTTTCTTCTTTTTCCTCCTTATCAAACCAACCTATAGCAGTAGGATAAATCAAAATTTGAGCTCCTTTTAAAGCCATTAACCTAGCAGCTTCAGGATACCATTGATCCCAACATATTAAAACTCCAAGCTTTCCAACACTTGTTTGTATAGGTTCAAAACCCAAATCACCTGGAGTAAAATAAAATTTTTCATAAAAACAAGGATCATCAGGAATGTGCATTTTACGGTATTTACCTGCTATGGAACCATCTTTTTCAAATACCATACTAGTATTATGATAAAGTCCTGCACTTCTTTTTTCAAATAAAGAAGTTACCAAAACAACTTTATTTTCTCTAGCCACATTAGACCAAAACTTAACATCTTCTTCATAGTCATTTGCCAAATCAAAAAAGTTTGTATTTTCACTTTGGCAAAAATACTGCGTTTGATGAAGTTCTTGCAAGCATACAAGCTCAGCTTTTTCTTTTGCTGCTTGTTTGATAAGTTCGCATGTTTTTTCTATAGTTTTTTCTTTATTTTGCTTAAATTCTTGCTGTATGAGTGCTAATTTCATTTTTACTCCTTTCTTCTTCTGAATCATCATAAGGGTCTAAGTGTATATGGATATTCCAAAAATCATCTTTAAAATGCTCCCTTATACTATCTTCAATCTCATCACCGATTTTATGAGCTTTTAAAAGTGATATTGTAGGTTCAAAAACTAAATGCACACTAACATAAAGTATATCAGGGCTTTTTCTAGTTTTCAAATGATGAAAGCTTTTGACTTCTTTATTTGCATTTATAATTTGCTTAATCACTTCAACTTGTTCTTTATCAATAGCTACATCTAATAAAATTTTAGAACTTTCTTTGATGATTTTAAAAGCTGAAAAAATCGTATATAAACTTATAGCTATACCAAATAAACCATCAATAAAATGATAATTTGTAAAAGCTATAATCACAAGTGCTAAAAGCGTTAGAGCATTAGTTAAAAAGTCTATTTTATAGTGCAAACTATCAGCTTTTATAATCAAGCTTTTTGTTTTTTTAGCAACATAATTTAAAAAAATTACCAAACACAAAGTCACAGCCATAGCAAAAGCCATGACAAAAATTCCAAGATCAAGTTTTTCTACACTTTCTTGATTGTGAATTTTCAAAACACTCTCATAAAAAATATAAACCCCAATCCCACTAATCACAAGACCTTCAAAAAGCCCCATTAAGGCTTCAATTTTACTAAGGCCAAAATTATATTCTTTACTAGAACCTTGAGAGCTTTTTTTCAAAGCTAAAAAATTTAAACCAGAAATCACACAATCAAGTAAAGAATCAATCGCACTAGAAAGCACCGCAACAGAACCCGAAGCTAAACCTACTATAAATTTAACAATAGCTAAAAAAATAGCACATACACTTGCGATGATGGTTGCGCTTTTTTGCAAATTCATCTTTGACCTTCATAGCGGTTTTGACAAGAACAATGCAAAGAACCATTTTGTCTTAAAAACACTCTTGCATCAACCCCTACTACTTTTCTATCTTTGCATGTTTTTTGTAAATTTTCTAATACCAAAGCATCGTTTTCATCATTATAAGTTGGCACTATCAAGCCACCATTAACAAAAACAAAATTTGCATAAGTAGCACCAAGTCTTTTACCTTCAAAATACAAAGGCTTAGGTAAAGGAAGCTCCAATAAATCAAATCCTGTTTTTTTCAGCTCATCTTCCATAGCCTTTAAAGGTGCATAATGCTCATCATTTTCATCTTTACACACACAATAAGCAATGGTGTTTTCATTGATAAATCTTGCTAGAGTATCTATGTGATGATCGGTATCATCGCCTTTTATATAACCATGATTTAACCATATAATTTGTTTTAAGCCAAAAATTTCTTTTAGCTTAGCTTCAATTTGCTCTTTATTTAAATGTGAATTTCTATTTTCATTTAACAAACAAGCACTCGTTGTAAGCATTACTCCTTGCCCATTAAAATCAATACTTCCACCTTCTAAAATAAAATCAATTTTTTCTAATTTTCCTGATAATTTTTGCGCAAAAAGTTTTGAATTTACCGCATTATCTAGAGTGCTTTGAAATTTATCACCCCAAGCATTAAAAATAAAATCAAGCCCTATAATTTTATCATCTTCACACACATCAATTGCGCCAAAATCTCTAATCCAAGTATCATTAGTATCACACTTAAAAAAATCAACGTTTTTTATATACTTAAATCTTTGAAAATCTTTTTCACTTGGTGCTATAAGTAAAACTTTTTGAAAATCTGCCACAGCTTTAACAAATTCTTCATAGCTTTGCAAAATCTCTTCTAAATAAGGCTTCCAATCGCTATTTTCATGAGGCAAGGAAAGTAAAAGTAGCTCTTGTTTTTGCCATTCTGCTATGCTTTTTCTCATTTTGATACCCTTTTTGATAATTAAAAAAGTATTTTAACATTTTTAATGATAGTTTTTTACTCTTTTTTTAAAACCCAAGCAAAATACCATATCGCAAAAGATAAAAGCAAAATCATAAAAAGCTTTTTATCATACACTCCAAATCCTATATAAAGCACAGAATACATAAAACCAAAACTTCCCGCATAAATACAAATTCTACTCATTAAACCATTTTCCACCGCTCTAAAACATGGGCATTTGTGAAAAAATTTCTTTTTCGCTTCTTTGGGTTTAAAAAAACTCAAAACCGCACTTAAAATCAGCAAAAAACTTAAAAAATATAAAACATTATCCATTAGTGAAAATACCTTAACCAAGCAGGAATTGCTTTTTGTTCTTCTTTTAAAGTGCTTTCTTCTCCATGCCCTGGAAACAATCTAAAATCTTTCTCATAAGCTAAAACTTTTAATAAACTCTCTTTCATCTTAGCTGCATCTGAGTAAGGAAAGTCCCATCTACCAATACTACGGTAAAATAAAAAATCTCCACTAAAAAGCACATCTTCACCCACAAGTTCTATCATACAACACCCTGGAGTATGCCCTGGAAAATGATGAAATTTAAACTTAAACTCATCTATACTAAATTCATTTTCATTTTCTATTAACACATCAGCATTTGAATGCTCAAAACCATAATTAAAAGGATCTTTTAGCATAAAAGCATCATCTTTATGGATAAAAAGTGGAATTTCATAAACCTTTTTAACTTTAGCATTATCATAAACATGATCATAATGACCATGAGTATTTAAAATAGTCAAAGGTTTGCTTGCGTTTTCTTTGATAAACTCATAAGCATTTTCACCTGGATCGATGATGATTTGCTTGTTATTATGATCTATAATATAACAATTTGTTTCATACATTCCGCATGGTTGTTTTAAAATATGCATATAAACTTCCTTTTAACTAAATCAAATATAATTTTAAAAAATTAATATTTAAAGATTTTTTATGAATTATACAAAATTACAAGAATTATTGATCAATTTTATAAAAGAACAAGCAAGAGATAAAAATCTCATCTTAGGTTTAAGCGGTGGGATAGATTCAGCTTTAGTAGCTCATCTTTGCAAAAAAGCAGTAGGTAAAAAACTTTTTGTGCTTTTAATGCCTACAAAACATTCTAAAAAAGAAAATTTAGATGATGCATTAATGCTTTGTAAAGATTTACAAATTCATCATAAGATTGTTTATATTGATGAAGTACTTTGTGCTTATGAAAAAATTTGTCAAGACTTAAACCCTTTACGCTTTGGAAATTTAGCTGCAAGAGTGCGTATGAGCTTGCTTTATGATTATTCAGCCTTACATAATGCTTTAGTGGTAGGCACTTCTAATAAAAGCGAGCTTATGCTTGGCTATGGGACTATTTATGGGGATTTAGCTTGTGCTTTTAATCCTTTGGCTACGCTTTATAAAAGTGAAGTTTTTGAGCTTGCTAAATTTACGGGTGTACATGAAAATTTCATACAAAAAGCTCCTAGTGCTGATCTTTGGCCAAATCAAAGCGATGAAAAAGATCTTGGCTATAAATATGAAGTTTTAGATGAAGTTTTAAAAGCTTTAGAAAATAATCAAAGCTTAGAAAAATTTGATGAGAATTTAAAAAATTTAGTCTTAGAACGTGTGCAAAATAATGCCTTTAAAAGAACACTTCCAACAACATTAAAGAATACATATGACTTGGCTTGATCGCTATTTTTTTAAACCTAATTTTTTGCAAAAAACTCTAGCCTTTTTGCTTTTGCCTTTTAGCTTTTTATATATGATCATGGCGATTTTAAATACTAAATTTAAAAAAGAACTTGATTTTAATTTACCCATTATAAGCATAGGTAATCTAACCCTAGGAGGCAATGGAAAAACTCCTATTTGTAAAGCCATAGCAGCTGAGTTTGAAAATTGTTTTATCATCTTAAGAGGCTATAAAAGACAAAGTAAAGGCTTAATCATCGTTAAGCATAAAGATGAAATTTTATGCGATATTAAAGAAAGTGGCGATGAAGCTATGGAATATGCACTTACAAAACACATTAATGGAGTGATAGTAAGCGAAGATAGGGTTAAAGGCATACAAAAAGCTATCGAACTTGGAGCAAAAATCATACTTTTAGATGATGCTTTTTCTAAATTTCATATTAAAAAACTTAATATTTTATTGCAAAGTAAAGATGAGCCATTTTTTGATTTTACTCTACCTAGCGGAGCTTATCGTTTGCCAAAATATTTTGCTAAAAGGGCTGACTTTACAGCTAAAGAAAACGAAGATTTTGTGCGTTATTCTCATGTAAAAGAAAATCAAAAAGCCATTTTAATAAGCTCTATTGCAAAGCCTTTTAGATTATATGAGCATTTTATCAAAGCTAGGGCTTGTTATTTTTTTGCCGATCATTATATTTTCAAAAAAGAAGAATTAGAAAAACTTTTAAAAAAACACAATTGCGACACCTTAATGCTAACATTTAAAGACTATGTAAAAGTAAAAGATTTTGGCTTTAAAACTGAACTTATTCATCTTGATATTGTTTTAAAAGATAGCTTTAAGCAAGTTTTGCAAGATTATATTGATAAATTTAACAAAAAGGAAGAAAATGTTACTACACTCAACCCAAGATAAAAATCACCAAATAAGCTTTTCAAAGGCCTTACTTAGCCCTAGTGCACCTAATAATGCTTTATATGCACCACTTAATCTACCAAAGCTTGACAATGAATCTTTAAAAAATTTAAACTACAAAGAATTAGCCTTAAAAATCATCACGTCTTTTGATTTTGATTTAGAGCTTGAAGTTTTTGAAAAAGCTTTGAAAACTTATGAGAGTTTTGATGATAAAACCTGCCCTATTCATTTAAGAAAAATTAATGATAAGCTTTATATTAATGAATTGTTCCATGGGCCAACAAGAGCTTTTAAGGATATGGCTTTGCAACCTTTTGGCGTGCTTTTAGAATACTTAAAAAAAGATGATGATTTTTTAATCATGTGTGCTACAAGTGGTGATACAGGACCTGCTACACTAAAAAGCTTTGAAAATAAAAAAGGCATAAAAGTAGTTTGTATTTACCCAAATGAAGGCACAAGTAAAACTCAAGCTTTACAAATGACACATTCAAATGCAAGCAATTTAAAATCCATAGCCATTGAAGGTAATTTTGATGATGCGCAAAATACTCTAAAAACACTTTTAAATGATGAGGATTTTAAAAATACCTTAAAAGAAGAAAAGTTAAGTCTAAGTGCAGCAAATTCAGTTAATTTTGGAAGAATACTTTTTCAAATCATATATCATTATTATGCTAGTTTGAAAATCAATAAAACAATAGATATCATCATTCCAAGTGGAAATTTTGGCGATGCTTTGGGAGCTTATTATGCTAAAAAAATGGGAGCAAATATAGGTAAAATTAAAATTGCTTCCAATTCAAACAATATCTTAAGTGAGTTTTTTAATACAGGCAAATATGATTTAAGAAATAAAAGCTTGCAAAAGACTATTTCTCCTGCTATGGATATACTTATATCATCAAATATAGAACGCTTGCTTTTTGATAAATTTAAAGATGAACGCACCAAAGAGTTAATGCAGGCTTTAAAGAATGAAAAATATTATGAGCTTAGCCAAAAAGAACTAAAGCTTTTACAAGAAGACTTTGAAGCTGATTTTTGCAATGATGATGAGTGTATGCAATATATCAAACAATACAGCCACTTAGGACTTTTAGACCCTCACACTTGCACTTGTTTTAAAATGCTTGATTCTAACACCACCACACTCATCACTTCCACAGCACAATGGAGTAAATTTACCCCAAGTATATATCAAGCAATTTATAACAAAGAATGCCAAGATGAACAAGCTTGCATGCAAGAACTTGCAAAAGAATTTAAGCAAGAAATTCATCCAAATATCGTAAGCTTATTTACAAGCACACAAAAGCAAAATCAAGTTTGCAAACTCAAAAATCTAAAACAAACTATTATAGAATGGATAAAACAATGATAATCATACCTGCAAGATTAAAATCAAGTCGTTTTGAAAATAAAATTTTATGCGAAATTGATAATTTACCTATGTTTATTTATACAGCTAAAAAAATGCAAGAAGTTGATGAAGTGTGCGTGGCGCTTGATGATGAAGAGGTTTTAAAAATAGCACAAAAACACAATATAAAAGCAGTTTTAACAAGTAAAAATCACGAAAGTGGCACTGATAGAATCAACGAAGCTTGTCAAATTTTAAAACTAAATAACAACGAGCTAATCATCAATGTCCAAGCTGATGAGCCTTTTATAGAAACACAAAATATTAAAAATTTTAAGGAATTTAGCCAAAAAGCTTTTGAAGATGAGCTTTGTTTTATGAGTAGTTGTTACAAAGAAGTAGATGCAAAAGCTTGTGATGATCCAAATTTAGTTAAAGTGGTTACTGATAGTAATGATTATGCTTTATATTTTTCAAGATCTAAAATTCCTTATGAAAGGGCAAATTATAAACAAAATTTTAAAGCTCACCTTGGAATTTATGCATATAGGGTTAAAAATTTACAAGAATTTTGTACTTTGAAAAACTCAGCTTTGGAAGAATGTGAAAAATTAGAACAATTAAGAGCCTTAGAAAATGGCAAAAAAATCAAAATGTTAAAAATACAAAGTCAAAGCATAGGTATAGATACAAAAGAAGATTATGAGAGGGCTTTGGCTAAATTTGGAGTTAAAAAATGAAAAAAATACTTTTTTTACTAAGCTTGTTTTTTACACTTCATGCAAAAGAATTAATCGTAGGTATGGAACTAGCCTACCCTCCTTTTGAAATGAGTGATACTAAAAGCAATCCAAGCGGCATTAGTGTAGAGTTTTTACAAGCCTTTGCCAAAGAAAAAAACTATGATTTAAAAATCCAAAACATAGCTTGGGATGGACTTATACCTGCTTTAAGAACTCAAAAAATAGATCTAATCATGTCTTCTATGAGTATAAGCGAACAAAGAAAAAAAGTAATAGATTTTACCTTGCCTTATGCTAAGGCAAATTTAGCGATATTAAGCGCTAAAAAATCAAATATTAATTCCATAGAAGATTTAAATCAAAAAGGAAAAATTCTTGCTTTAAAAAGAGGTTCAAGTGCGCATTTATATTCTCAAAAAAATCTTAAAAACGCAAAAATTTTAGTATTTGATAAAGAAAATGCAGCTATTTTAGAAGTCATTCAAGCAAAAGCTGATGCTTTTATTTATGATCAAATGAGTATTTATAAAGCATGGAAAAAACATCCTGAGCAAACAAAAGCTATTTTTACCCCTTTTGAAAAAACACCTGAGCAATGGGCCATAGCTTTAAATAAAAACAATATTAAATTAAAAGAAGAGCTTAATGAGTTTATTTTAAAATCTAAAGAAAATGGTTTTTTTGATAAACTAAGTCAAAAATACCTCAAAGATATGCAAGAAGTTTTCAAAGAACAAAAGCTTGAGTTTTTCTTTTAAGAAAAACTCTTTTCAAGCTTTCTTGAAAACATAGAAATAGGCAAAGTTAAAACCAAATAACAAAGCGCTAAGGGAATATAAATTTCTAAAGTAGAAAAGGTAAAAGCATTGATTTCTTGAGCATTTTGAGTTAGTTCTGAAATAGCTATAACACTTAAAAGAGAGCTATCTTTAATCAAATTACTAAGCTGTCCGCTTAGTGGTGCTAAGATATTTTTTAAAGCTTGAGGAAAAATCACGCTTTTATAAATTTCAAACTCACTCAAACCCAAAGCTTTAGCACTTTCATATTGCATTTTATCAACACTTAAAATTCCTGCTCTAAATATCTCACAAATATAAGCACTAGCAAATAAAGCTAAAATCAAAACTCCACAAACATAACGATTATCAAGCCCCAAATTATCTGCAAAAATATAATAAATCAATAAAATTTGCACTAGCAAAGGTGTGCCTCTAACAAGTTCTATAAAAACTCTTGCAAACATATTAAAAAGCACGATTTTACAAAGACTCATATAACATAAAATCAAAGCAAAAATCACACCTACAATCAAAGATAAAACACTAATAAAAAAACTTGTAAAAAAACCTTGTATCATTTTGTCTTTATATTCATAAATTGCCATAAAATCAAAATTATAACTAGCGCTTAAAAAAGACAAATAAAAAAATAAAAACAATAAAAAAACCAACAAAAAAGCATTAACTATATATGCTTTTAAAGTAATTTTTTTATGCTTGTTAAATTTATTGTGTACTAAAAAAATACTATTCAAAAATTTCCTTTATTATGATTTCAAATATAGCAAATAGCAGCTAAATTTCACTAAATATAAGATTGTTAAAATTGGAATTTTAGTTTATAACAAACTCCTTAATTTAGGATAATTATTAACTTAAATTTACCACAAATAAGTAAAATAAAACAAATTTAATTTTTAGTTTCAAGGAGAAAAATGCGTTTTTTAGCGGTATTTTTTATTTTTTTAAATTTAGCTTTTGCTAATAATGGGATATTATCACTCAATGAAGCCTTTAAACTCAATACCCATAGCAACAATCAAGGAATTTTTTTAAAAATCAATCTTGCAGATAGAATTTATCTTTACAAAGATCAAATCAAAGTAGAATTAGACTCTAATGACATTACTTCTTTATTAAATTTCCCACAAACTCAAACTAGAGAAAACAAAGAAGTAATTTTTAGCCAACTTGAACTTTTTATACCTCAATTATTATTAGATGATTTTATTAAAAATAACAAAGCAAAACTTTCCCTAGCTTATCAAGGTTGCTCAGAAGAAGGTTTATGCTATCGTCCTGTATATGTAAATTATGAACTTAATAAACAAAATGGAATTTATACTATAAAATCCACTAAAGATCAATTTAAAAAGCAAAATGAAGATGAACAAATTGCTAATGATTTAAGCACACAAAATATATTTATCACACTTTTAACTTTTTTTGGTTATGGCTTATTATTAGCACTTACTCCTTGTATTTTACCAATGATACCTATCCTTTCTTCATTAATCGCAATGAAACTCAAAGATAAACCATCTAAAAAACATAGCTTTTATTTATCTTTTATCTATGTCTTTTTTATGTCTTTAGCTTATGCTATAGCAGGTGCTTTAGTAGGCCTTGCAGGAGCTAATGTGCAAGGTTTATTACAACAACCTTGGATTATCATTACTTTTGCGGGCATTTTTGTATTGCTCTCACTTTCCATGTTTGGCCTTTATGAATTACAACTACCACTTAAATTTCAAAATTTTATTAATAAAAAAATAGAAGGCAAAAACGGAGTTTTTGGTATAGCTATCATGGGCTTTTTATCAGCTCTTATTGTAGGACCTTGCGTGGCTGCACCTTTAGCAGGAGCTTTACTTTACATTACTAAAAGTGGCGATGTATTTTTAGGAGGACTTTCTTTATTTGTGATGAGTTTTGGTATGGGTATGCCTTTACTTTTAATAGGACTTGGAGGAAGTTTTTTAAAAAGTGGGGCTTGGATGCTTAAGATAAAGATTTTCTTTGGTTTTATCATGCTCATCATGGCAGTTTGGATGCTAGAAAGAATACTTAGCGCAAATATCATTTTAATGCTTTATGGAGTTATAGGGGTATTTTTTGCTAGCTTTATGGGGCTATTTGATGAAGCAAAAACTAATTTTAATAAATTTAAAAAAGCAGGTATGATTTTAATTTTAGCTTATAGTTTAAGTCTAATTTTAGGTGGTTCAATGGGTTCAAAAAGCTTGCTAAAACCTCTTGAGTTTAACCTTACTTCAAAAGAAAATGGCTCTAGTTTAAGTTTTAAAACCATTAAAAATTTAAAAGAACTTAAGCAAGAATTACAAAATTCTACCAAACCTGTTATGCTTGAATTTACAGCCGCTTGGTGTGAAAACTGCAAGCTCTTAGAAGAATATACTTTTATAGATGCTAAAGTACAAAATTTACTTGCTAATTACACGCTTTTAAAAGCAGATGTAACACACAACAGCCAAGAAGATTTAGCTCTTATGAAAGAATTTGGAGTTTTTGGGCCTCCTGTGATGATATTTTTTAACAAAGGCGAAGAAAAAGGACGTATTATAGGCTATGTAGATGTAAATGAGTTTTTAAATAGAGTTCCTTAAAAACTCTATTTAAAATTAATTTTATTTCAAAAAACCTCTCAAACCTTCAAGTTGATACTGCCATAGTTTTTCTATAAAAATTTTAAGTTTTATTGCCAAAAAACCACTAATTGGCTTATGCAAAACCGTGCCAACTGCATAATCCTTTCCGATAGAACAAACGGTATTTCCACTTATAAAAGAAAATTCTTGTTTAAATTCTTTCTCATCAATCATAGCCATTAAAGCTTTAGCTATATAAGCCCCTTCTCTTAATGCAAGTTGGGCTGTTGGAGGATAAGGGGTATTGGTTTTAGGATTTTTAAATAAACTATTATCACCTATAAAAAAGTATTTTGACGCATTTTCAACATTTAATGGATGCATAAAAGCATCTACTTCTATACGCGATCTTACACTTGGAAAATCAGAACTATTTTCTATAACACTATTACCTCTAACCCCTGCAGTCCAAATGATAGTATTAGCTTTAACAAATTCTCCCCTATCAAGTCTTATGCCATTTTTTTCACATTCTGTGATTTTAGATTTTTCATATATTTTCACACCAAGTGCTTCTAGCCTTTGTCTTGCTTTTAAAGCCAAACTTTTATCAAACATAGGTAAAATTTGATCCATAGCTTCAATAATAGAAAGTTCTAATTTCTCATAAGCAATTTGCTCTTTTTGGCAAAATAATTTAAGCTCTTTAGCTAAAGAAGCTACAAATTCAACCCCGCTTAAGCCCCCGCCACAAACTGTGATTTTTAAATCATCTTCATTTTGGGTGGTTTTGTAATTTTTTATTTTCTCATATATAATTTCATTGATTTTCAAAGCATTTTCATAATTATCTATACTCAAAGCATATTCTTGCATACCTTTAATACCAAAAGTTTCCTTCGCAAAACCAAGCCCACATACTAAAATATCAAAGTCAAATTCATTATTTTTAGTAAAAACTTTGTCTTTAGAAATTTTTAAAACTTCATCTTGGATAAAGTTTATTTTTGGACTTAATAAAGGCAAAAGATCATATTTTGAACTATAAATATCTTCATTTGAAGCTACTTTGTGTAGTAAAATAGTATGATAATGATAAGAATTGTTATTAATCAAACTCACTTGTGCTTTTTCAAAAAACTCATCAGGTAAGGCTTTTATAGCCGATAAAGTAGCATATCCTGCGCCTAAAAACAAAATTTTCTTTTTTTGCATGGATTTTCCTTTAATTTGATAAAAAAATAAATAAAAATTTGGCATAATGGTATTATTTTTTATCTTAAAATATTTTTTATTTAAATTTAGCAAGGAAAAAGCATGCAAAGACAAACTTGGAGCAATACGCTAACTTATATCCTTACAGTAGCAGGAGCGACTATTGGTTTTGGAGCCACTTGGCGTTTTCCATACTTAGTAGGTGAAAATGGAGGCGGTGCTTATGTTTTAGCCTTTTGTATAGCTATGATTTTTATAGGAATTCCTGTAATTTTGGTTGAAAATGTTATAGGAAGACGTAGAATGCTAAATTCAGTCGATGCTTTTGACGGAAAAACAAGCGATGGAGTTAAAATATCTAATTCTTGGCAAGGTGTTGGCTACATGGGACTTTTAGGTAGTTTTGGAATCATGGCTTATTATATGGTAATAGGTGGATGGGTTTTAGCTTATATTTTTAAAATCATCATAGGCGATTTTAACCTTTCAAGTCCCATTAATGCTCAATATACAAGCGAATTTTATAGCTCTACTATAGAAAATAATCCTTTATTAATAGGAATTTTTACTACTATATTTGTGATAATTAACTGGATTATCT
This sequence comes from Campylobacter sp. W0066.2, assembly GCF_024723515.1. Classification (NCBI taxonomy): domain Bacteria; kingdom Pseudomonadati; phylum Campylobacterota; class Epsilonproteobacteria; order Campylobacterales; family Campylobacteraceae; genus Campylobacter; species Campylobacter sp. W0066.2. The sequence continues at coordinate 19,745 of NZ_JANQCV010000007.1, forward strand.
TAAAAAAAGGTGTAATTGAAGGCATAGAAAAGTCAGTAAAATACCTTATGCCGTTTTTATTTATCTGCCTTTTGGTTGTTGTTGCACGTAATTTAACTCTTGAAGGAGCAAGTGAGGGTGTGAAATTTTACCTTACTCCTGATCTTTCCAAAATCACTCCTAAATTGTTTATAGATGTTTTAGGACAAGTATTTTTTGCCCTATCTTTGGGTTTTGGTGTAATGATAACCTTATCTTCTCACCTTAAGAAAAATGAGAATTTAATCAAAACTTCTGTTTATACAGGAATTTTGAACACCCTTATAGCAGTACTTGCTGGTTTTATGATTTTCCCAGCTTTATTTAGTGTAGGTTTAACTCCCGATAGTGGGCCATCTTTGGTTTTTAAAACCTTACCTGTTGCATTTTCGCATATACCTTTTGGAAGTATAATTTGCGTGTTTTTCTTTTTACTTTTAATCATCGCTGCACTTACCACAAGTTTGCCAATTTATCAAGTAATCATCAGTGTTTTGGAAGAAAAATTTAAACTAGCTAAAAATACTGCTATTAATCTAACACTTGGAAGTATTTTTGTCTTGGGAAATTTACCATGTATACTTACTTATGGTCCTTTAAAAGATATTACTATCATCAAAGGAAAAAATATTTTTGATAGTTTTGATTTTATTAGTGGAAATATATTCTTTGTTTTAACCGCATTTTTTTGTTGTATTTATGTAGGTTGGGTGCTTAAAAAAGATGCTATTTATGAACTTTCTAATCAAAATACTCTAAAAGGAAGTATTTTTAAACTATGGTATTATTATGTTAAATTTATTATACCTTTGATTATCTTGGTGATTTTTTATTTTGGCATTTTTTAATTTATACTCATAACGCTTTAACATGCTTATATTTCCTTCAAGGCCTCCTTGATGGATATATAAGATTTTTCCACCAAATTGCTCTTTATGAGCTAATAAAGTTTTAAAGCCCACCATATCATAAAGCAAATCAAACTCTACTCCACATTCTTTTTTTAGATCTTGATAAAGCTTATAAAATTCTAAATAAGGCTTAGCAAAATGATATTTTTTAGGTGGATTTAATATGGTTAAATTATTAAAATCATAATTTGGTTCTAAGCTTAAAATTTGCTCTTTTAAATACGCACTATCACCTACACAAGCACATGTAAAAACTTTAAATTTGCTATGTTTAGCCAAAAAAGCCGCAGAAGTTCCTGTGCCTGAGGGTAAAAAAATACTTACATTTTCATTCAACTGTTCACTAAGCTCTAAGGCTAGTTGTTGGTATCCAAATTCAGCTTCTTTTATAGCCACACCCTCTTCTATAAAAACATCATCATCTTTTTTTAAAGCTAAAGCTTGCAATCTTCTTGTAGGATAATTTATATTTTCTATCAACTCAACATTATGTTTTAATGCAAATTCTAAATTTCCATGGGGATTTTCTTTTAAAAAAGAACTCATTTTTTCACAAACAAAAATAAGTGAAAAATCATTTTCATAACAAAACTTAGCTAAAGCAACTAAAGCATTACTTTGAGAAGAACCAAAAGAAATAAATGTTTGTCCTTTTTTAAATAAACGTTTGTTTTTTTCAAAAAAGGCTAGTTTTCTAGCCTTATTTCCATTGATATAACCTAGTAAATCATCTCTTTTGAGTAAAAATTCAAAATCCTTGTATTTTAAAACATCAATTCTACTTGCTATCAAGGTATTTTTCAACCTTTTCTAAAGCATTATTTGTATTGATATTAAACTTAATCTCTATTCTACGGCTTGCTTCTTTATCTTCTTTACCATCTTTCATAATCACATCAGAATAAGACCTACCACTTGCCATTAAAAGTTTTTGCAATCTTGGATCTTTATAAAATGAGTGTATAAAACTCATCACAGCATAAGCTCTTTTTTGTGATAAATCAAGATTATATATATAAGAACCTACGCTATCTGTATGACCTTCTATGACTATATTTTCTATGCTATTTAAGATATTTTCATCTTTTAAAATATTGTCAAAATACTGCGTTAAAATCGTTTTCAAATTCTCTTTTGCTTGAGCTTTTAGCGTAAAAGAATTTGTATCAAAAAGCACTTCAGAAGGTAAAACTATCGCCCCTGTATTAGAATCTAAAGTAATATTAGTGTCAAATTTAACTTGAAGATTTTTAATGGTATTTTCTTTGATTAAACCTAGTTCTTTGATTTTACTTTTTGCCTCATCAAAATTACGCTCTAATTCTTTGATTTCTTCATCTTTTTTGTTTAATCTCTCAAGCAAAGCAAAAATTTGTTGATCTTTTTCATCCAAACTAGAATTTAAATCTTGATTAAGTTTAGTAATATTAGCCTCTAAGGCCTGTTTCTGCTTATTAACATCATCAAGTGTACTTGAAGTATTATTTAGTTTTTGGCTAAGATTTTTTAAAATATCTTCTTTTTGGTTTAATTCCTCTTTGTTTTCTCTTAAACGCTCTTCTTGTTTTTGTAGATTTTCTTTTATGATTTGCAAATCACTTTGAGTTAAAACATACTTAACAACTATAGCTCCAATAAGCAGAATAAATACAAAAAGCAAGCCTGCCATTAAATCTGCATAAGCTATCCAAAAATTATTTTCTTCATTGTTAGAATTATTTTTTATCATCTATTTTTTTCATCTTCTTTTTGATTTTCAAGCTTTGCAATAACTTGTGTGGTTTGCTCATCTAATTCTTTGCTTTCTTCTTTAAATTCTTGCATTAGTGAAATTTTTTCATCGATATTTTTTTCATCTTCATAGGCTTCTTTAAAAGTATGCATACCCTCTATAATACTTGCCCTAAAGCCCTCGAAAAGTTTAGTTTGATTATCAAGCATAAGATTTTGATATTTTTCAATATTATTTGAAAAATTATTCACCTTTTCATCTAAAGCACTCACGCTTTTATCTAAATGCACAATCTTATCAGAACTCACATCTAAAAGTCTGTTGTATTGCTCCGAAATTCTTAAGGTTAAATCTTTTATGTTTGAATTTAGCATATTTACCGCATTTGCAATTTCGCTGTAAGTTTTAACTATATCTTTTTGCTCTCTTTGGGTTTTAGATAAATCACTCATAGTTTGTTTTACATGCTCACTGCTTAATCTTACAGCTTTTTCCTCAGCATTTACAAGTTCTTGAAAAACTTTGATTTTTCTATCTATTGTATTATCTAGTTCTTTAAAAAATTCCTCATTACTCACATGCTCAAAAATCGTGCCTATTTTTTCAAAATGTTGCAAACTTTCTTGAAGATACTTTCTATCAATTTCTTCTTTAGACCAGAAAAAATCGCTTGTTGCATTTTTTTGACGATTAAGAAGTTTTTGGAATTTACTACTGCCGTATTTTTCAAAAAATATCCACCAAAGCGCCAAGAAAATTCCATAAATTGATACATAAAAGGCTGTTCCTACCCCATTTAATAAAACTGAAATTTCTTGTTCTAAACCTGCTGTGTCGCTTGAATTAAAATTTGGCATAGACATGGCTATACTTATAAAAGTTCCTAAAATACCAAGCATAGGAAAAATAGCTGCACCCACAGAAGCAAAATTTTCATTTCTCAAATCTTTCACATAAGCATAAGCAAAATCATCAAAACTAGCGTTTGACTTTGTTTCTTTACCTATAACTAAAAAATGCTTCATAATATAGCGTTTTAATATAAGTTTAAATTCATCTTTTTGTTGCTCAAAAATACTTGAAGCATAATCAGCACTGTGTCTAGCAAAGATCAAAGCCACCAAAAAGATAATCCCTATCATTACAACACTATGTAATTCCACTTTAAAATCAATCTTTCCAAAATATCCTAAAAGCACTAAAATATACAATATAGCAGGGATAAATATAATCTTTAAATAAGCAACAATTCCTGTACTACCTTTTCCCTCAGGCAATACAAGATCAGAAAAATCATCAGTTGTTTTAACTTCCATTTTATAAACCTTTGTTAATTTTACTCTAAAAATTTGAAATCTTCACAGGAAAATCAACTAAGAGTTATAAAACTCTTAGTTTCTATCGATACAATTTAAATCACTAAAAGCACACTCTAAGCGTTTGATCATACTCTCTTCGCCCGCTCTAAGCCATACTCTTGGATCATAGTATTTTTTATTCGGCTTATCTTCTCCATCTGGATTGCCAATTTGGCCTTGCAAATAAGCCTTATTTTTAAGCTCATACTCTCTAACACCATCCCAAAAAGCCCATTGTGTGTCTGTATCAATATTCATCTTAATCACACCATAGCTAAGTGCTGCTTTGATATCTTCTATATCACTACCACTGCCACCATGGAAAACAAAATTGATTGGTTTTTCTTCGCCAAGATTGAATTTTTCTTTTACATAATTTTGAGAGTTTTTAAGAATTTCAGGCCTTAAAATCACATTTCCTGGTTTATATACTCCATGTACATTACCAAAACTAGCTGCGATTGAAAATCTATCACTAATTTTAGAAAGTCTCTCATAAGCTAGTGCTACATCTTCAGGCTGAGTGTATAATTTTGCATTATCGATATTAGTATTATCCACTCCATCTTCTTCACCGCCCGTACATCCTAGCTCAAGCTCTAAAGAAATTCCAAGTTCAGACATTTGTTTTAGATAATTTTCACAAGTACTTAGATTGCTTTCTAAATCCTCTTCACTTAAGTCAATCATATGAGAGCTAAACAAAGGCTTGCCTGTTTCTTTTTTAAACTCAATATTTGCTTCAATCAAAGCATCAACCCAAGGAAGTAATTTTCTAGCAGCATGATCTGTGTGTAAAATCACCGGAACTCCATAAGCTTTTGCCATTAAATGCACATGTCTTGCACCACTTATAGCACCAAGTACATCAGCTTTTGGGCAAGCTTTTCCTGCTACAAATTTAGCTCCTCCATTTGAAAACTGAATAATCACAGGTGAATTAACTTTTTTAGCACTTTCTAAAACCGCATTAATAGAATTTGTCCCCACGACATTTACCGCAGGGATAGCAAATCCTTCTTTTTTTGCATGATTATATACGATATTTAGATCATCACCACTTAAAACACCTGGTTTAACAAGATCTAATACGCCCATTATTTGTATTCCACTTTTGCTTTTTGAAGAAGTTCTTGAGCTTTTTTATTCATAAGTTCTTTAAATTCTTCCATTTTGATATTACTTTCAATACCTGCTTTTACTTCATTATAACTCATAGTACTTTTTGCTCTAGCATCTTCTTTTAGGATAATATGATATCCAAAATCACTCTTTATAGGTGTTTTAGAAATAGTACCTTTTTTCATAGAAAAAGCTGCATCAGCAAATGGTTTTACCATAGTTGATTCAGCAAACCAACCAAGATCACCACCTTGAGCTGAAGAACCTTTGTCGATTGATTTTTCTTTTGCAAGTTGAGCAAATTTATCATTTAAAGCTTTTCCACTTAGCTTACTAAGCTCAGCAATAATATCTTTAGCTTCTTTTTCGCTAGTTACCAAAATATGCTTAGCTTTCACTTGAGCTGGTTTAGTAAATTTATCTTTATTTGCTTCATAGAATTTTTTAGCTTTAGCATCGTTATTTTTAATTGAATCAAAAATTTTCTTTTGATAGATATTTACTAAAATAGCTTCTTTAGCACGCTCTAATTCTTCTTTATATGAAGGATCGTTTTCTATTTTTTGAGTTTTAGCATCTTTTAATACAAGTTGTTGAACGATATATTGATCAATAATTGCTTTTTTTTGCTCAGCTGGTAAATCAGTGATTTTAGCACCTCTTAACATAGGAGCAAAAAACTCATTCACTTCTGTATCGCTGATATTATTTCCATCAAGGGTTGCAACCACCGCAGCATTTAAACTCAAACCTGTTAATAAAGCCGCAGCAACTAAAGAAATTTTTTTCATTGTTTTTCCTTTGAAATAGTTTTGTAGATTTTATTATATCTAAACTTTATTTAAAGCTGATTAACATACAATAAGTTTATGAAAAGAAATTTAGAAATTAAAAAATTATTTTTAGAGCATTTTGGAGAGGCAAAAACAGAATTAGTTTTTAGTAATGCTTATGAACTTATAGTTTGTGTTATGCTTTCAGCTCAATGTACTGATAAAAGGGTCAATCTCATCACGCCAGCTTTATTTGAAGCTTATCCTAGTGTGCAAGATTTAGCTAAGGCAAATTTATCATCTTTAAAGCTTTTGATTAATTCTTGCTCATTTTATAATAACAAAGCGCAAAATTTAATCAAAATGGCTCAAGCAGTTTGTGAGCAATTTAATGGTGAAATCCCTATGAATGAGCAAGATTTAAAAACTCTAGCAGGAGTAGGACAAAAAACTGCACATGTAGTGATGATAGAATGGTGTGGGGCTAATTGTATGGCTGTAGATACTCATGTATTTAGAGTTTCACACAGACTTAATCTTAGCAAAGCTAAAACTCCTAAAGAAACTGAAAAAGACTTAACTAAAATTTTTAAAGATAATCTAAACTATCTTCATCAAGCCATGGTACTTTTTGGGCGTTATACATGTAAAGCCAAAAATCCTTTATGTAAAGAGTGTTTTTTAAATCATTTATGTAAGAGCAAAGATAAAAATTAATCTAGCACTAAATTAGCGCTAGATAATTTTAATGAAAGAATGGTAGATACAAGAAAGCATTAATCACTAAAGCATTTACTATATCTATGAAAAATGCACCTACTAAAGGCACAATAATAAATGCCATATGGCTCATACCATAATGATTTGTTACAGTTTGCATGTTTACCATAGCTGTTGGAGTAGCGCCCAAACCAAAACCACAATGACCTGCTGCTAAAACTGCTGCATCATAGTCTTTTCCACATACTCTAAAGGTTACAAATATAGCAAAAGCAGCCATCATAGCAACTTGTACTACTAAAATTACTAGCATCGGTAGTGCAAGGGTTACTAGATCCCAAAGATTAATAGTCATTAGTGCTAAAGCTAAGAATAAAGACAAGCTTACATTACCTAAAACTGATACTTCTCTATCAAACACATGATGAATTTTTGTAGCTGATAAAACATTTCTTAAAACAACACCTACAAAAAGACAATACACAAAAGTTGGCAAAGTAAAACCTGTATTTGTTTTAATATAAGTAGATAAAGCATTACCTATTAATAAACATAAAGCAATCAATGCTAAAGACTCTATAAAAGAAGATGGGGTGATTAATCTTTCTTTTTCTGGAGATTGGAAATTTAAAATCGCATCTTTATCATCATTTTGTTTTGGAACTACTAATTTGTGCTTATTAACCAAATATCTCGCAACAGGACCACCTATGATACCACCTGAAATAAGCCCAAAAGTCGCACAAGCAATAGCAACAGTAGTTGCACTAGAATACAAATAAGGTTCTTTAACAAATTCAGCCGCCCAAGCTGCACCTGTACCATGACCACCACTCATTGTAACAGAACCTGCTATAAGCCCCATTAGTGGATTTTGCCCCATAGCGCTTGCCACACCTATACCAACTATATTTTGCGCAAAAAGCAAACCGACAACTACTACTAAAAAAATTGCTAACTTTTTACCACCTTTTTTAAGCGAAGCAAAATCAGCCAACAATCCAATACTTGAAAAGAATGCAAGCATTAACGGATCTTTCATAGATTCATCAAATTTAATATCTAATGAAAAAGAACTATGCAAGATTAAAAGAATAATTGCAGCTATTCCACCACCAACAACTGGTTCAGGGATATTATAATCACGAAGAAATTTTACCCTTTTGATGACAAAAACGCCTAAAAGTAATACTATAACCATAGTAACTAGCGTTGCATAAAAATCAAATTTCATATCTCTCCTTTGTTTGTTTTATTTATCAATTGTAATCTAAATGACTTTAAAACAACACAAATAAATACTACTCTTTACTTAAAACATTACAAAATGAAACATTTTTACTCTGAAATTAACACTATATTATGATATAAATTAATATTTTTAAGCAAAGATAGTTTTACTCTACTAAGCTCTTGAAGTGAATTAATAAGCAAAGCATCTGCATCAAGATAATCTTTTAGCTCATTACGCCCTGATTCATATTTTTCAAAATATAATTGTGTAATTTTTGCTTGGTTAGCATTAATATCTTTTACTAAATTTAACAAATCATTATAGTATTTATCATTTTCATAACAAAGCTTAAACTCATGAATAGCTCTTTGCAATGTATCCTTATACTCATATAAGCGTGCTTGGTATGCAAATTCAGAAATTTTTACATTTTGTCTTACTCTATAAAAGTCCAAAAATGGTAAATCAATAACAACATTTCCACCCAAGATTAAAAATTTAAAACTCTCATCAAAATTTTTATCACTCCCATCTAAATTTCCTAATATTTTTATACTAGGTAAAATACTTTTTTGCATACTTGCATAATCTTTATAAGAAGCCATAAGTTGATTTAGTTTTGCTTGAACTTGTGGTCTATAAGCAAGCATTTTTAACTCTATATCAAAATTAATTTTTTGCAATGAAAAATCTTCAAGAGTATAATTTAGCATTTTATTAATCAAAAACTCATCATCTTTACCTAGTAAATCTTTTATATTTTTTAGCGTTAAGTTTTTGTTTTGCAAATTTGTAATGATGCTTTGTTTAGTGTTTAATAAAGACTTTTTGATATTTAAAAGATCAATATACTCAACCTTGCCATAATCAAATTTAGTAGTATAAATTTCTAGCATTTGCTCAAGATTTTTTAAATAATTGTTTAGCAAGCGATCCACATCATTAAAATAAATCAATTCAAAAATACTATTAATTGCTAAATTAATCGTATCAAGTTCTAAAGAGCGTAACTCATATTCGCTTGCTTTTGCTAAAAATTCTGAACTAGCAACTTGATCTGAGATTTTACCATATATATCAAGCTCATAATTTAACATAATGCCATTTGAAAAGCTATGTATTTCTGTACCATTGTTTAAATTTTTTCTTATATTTGCACCTAAATTTCCACTCAAAGTAGGATAAAGATCTAAATTTAAAAGCTTATATCTAGCTAAAGTACTTAAAAAATTAACTCTTGCTACATTTAGATCTTTGTTATTGTCAATAATAGCTTTTAAGATATTATTTAAATCTTGATTATTATATTTTTCCCACCAAGTCTTACTTGCGTTAAAATCTTCAAAATATTCTTTTTTTATTTGATCTTGGGATACTTGTTCTAATTTTACTCCTACGCAAGCATTTAAAAAAAAGGCTATAAAAAACAATAAAAATATTCTCATCTCATTCCTTTGATAAAGCAATAATAGGATTTAAATTTGCTGCATTTTTTGCTGGAAAAAATCCAAAAACCACTCCGATTAAAACCGAACTTAAAAGCCCTAAAAATACTGAATTTAACGAAAGCATCATTGTAAAACCAAAATTTAAAGAATTAAATACTTCAATGATAATAAAAGAAAGCATTACTCCAAAAATGGCCCCTAAAGAACAAATCAACACAGCCTCGATTAAAAACTGCATTAAAATATCTTCTTTTCTAGCCCCAATAGCCATTCTAACTCCAATTTCCCTTGTACGCTCACTTACTGAAACAAGCATGATATTCATCACACCAATACCACCTACTATTAAAGATACTACCGCAATAGAAGAAATAAGTAAAGTCAAAGTAGCAGTATTTTCTTCAATAGCATTTTTAATCGCGTCAGAATTTATAGTGAAAAAATCTTTTTTTCCGCGTTTAATCTCTAAAATTTTTACCATAGCCTCTTCAGCTAAAGCAGGATTTACCTCATCTTTTACCTTAGTTACTATAGCTCTTATTTGTTTATCCCCTGTGATTTTATTCATCAAAGTAGAATAAGGAGTGTAAATTTTAATGGTATTTTCATCAGCTCTAAAGCCTTTATTATCTCTTTCTTTTTTTAAAACACCAACTATGGTTAAAGGCTGCTTGTTAAAAATCACACTTTTACCTAAAACATCTTTAGCGCTGATATTATCAAATAAAATTCTCAAAGCATTTTCATCTATAATGCAAATATTAGTATTATCTTTTATATCTTCATTATTAATAAACCTACCATCTACCATCACAAAACCTCTAAGTCTTAGATGATTTGGCCCTACTCCATAAATTCTAGCTTGCAAAGAATTATTCTTATAAGTTACCACCCCTATTTTACCCACATCTGCTTCTACTGCTTCTAAATAAGGCAAAGAACTTAAGGTTTTTAAATCACTTAAATTTAGCCTTGTTCTACCTGATCGAATATCTCCCAAGCCACGCCCTGAAACAACTTCTATGGTATTAGTCCCAATAGAGCTAATAGAAGCAAGTATGTTTTGTTGGGCTCCAAGTCCTAAAGCAACCACGCAAACTACTGAAGCTATACCTATGATAATACCAAGCATAGTAAGCAAAGAACGTAGCTTGTGTGCTACAATGGAAGCTATGGACATTTTTAAACTTTCAAAAAGCTGATTTTTAAGCAAATTAAAGCTTTTTTTCTCTTTTGGCATTAACTTAGCTTTTATTTCGTCTGCTTTTTTTGCACCATTATCGCTTATAATCTTACCATCTTTAATTTCGATAACTCTTTTTGCTCTAGCAGCTATTTCTCTATCATGGGTGACTAAAACTACAGTGTGTCCTTGCTCATTTAGTTTATTTAAAATTTCTAAAACTATCTTACCGCTTTTAGAATCAAGCGCACCCGTTGGCTCATCTGCTAAGATAAGCTCACCACCATTCATCAAAGCTCTTGCTATGGAAACTCTTTGCTGTTGTCCACCACTTAGCTCATTTGGCTTTGATAGTTCTTTATGATCAAGCTCTAAAAAAGAAAGTAATTCTTTAGCCTTTTGTGATCTTTCATGTTTGTTTTTGCCTGCATAAACAGCAGGTAAAGCGACATTATCTTTAGCATTTAAAAGATTAAGTAAATTATATCTTTGAAAAATAAAACCTATTTTTTCGCGTCTAATTCTTGCTTTTTCATCTTTACTTAAATTAGTTACTTCATATGCATCTAAAAAATATTTTCCACTACTTGGCTCATCAAGTGTGCCTATAATATTTAAAAGAGAGGTTTTACCACTTCCTGATTGTCCTATAATGGCTACAAATTCTCCCTTTTGAATATAAAGATTAATATTTTCTAAAATAGTTGTATTATTAATCTTTTTTTGTATATTTTCTAAGCGTATCATTTTTTATTTTTACCTATGATAACTAAATCACCCTCATTAATACCATCTAAAATTTGAGTATTTAAACTATCTTTGATACCTAATTTAACAGGTGTTTTTACACTTATATTATTTGCTTTTAAAATTTCTACATAATAACCACTTGCATCACTTTTTATAGCCAAAGTTGGTATGACTAAGGTATTATTTTCTGTTTTAATAGCAATTTCATTTTCTGTGCTCATACCTATGCGTAAAAAATTATTATCATTTTTTACAAAAACCCTTGCATAATAATACACAGCACTAGTACTAGTACTTGAGTTTGAGCTTAAATTTGTATTGCTTGTTGCATCGCTTATAGTAGTATTTGCTGGATCTATACTTGAAATAGTTGCTTCGTATTTTTTATCAGGTTCGTTTAAAATGCTAAATTTAACCTTTTTTCCAACACTAATTTTATTAATATCAGCTTCAGCTATTTGCATACGAATTTCCATTTCACTTAAATCAGCCAAACGCACTATACTTGGTGTATTTTGGTTTGCATTTACAGTTTGTCCTTCTTCAACTGCTACATTAATAATCTCACCCTTACTAGGCGCAGTTATAGTAGTATAAGCTAAATCTTTTTGAGCATTTTTTAAAGAAATTTCAAGTTGAGTAGTTTGAGCTTTTAAATCAGCCACATTTGCTCTTAGAGCATAAAAAGTATTTTTAAGATTTTCAAGATTTTCTAAAGAGGTAGCCTTTTTGGCATAAAGCTTTTGCTCTCTTTGGTATTGTTTAGTAGCTATATCAAGAGCGATTTTTTTACTTTCTAAATTTGCCTTCGCACTTTCAAGCTGAGCTTTGGTAATATCTAAATCATTTTGTTGCTTATCTTTATCAATTTGTGCGATTAAATCACCCTCGTTAACATGATCACCTAATTTTACATAAAGTTTAGTAATTTGCCCACTAACTTGCGCACCAACATCAACTTGGGTTTTTGCATAAACTTCGCCTATTGCTTCTATACTTTGAGTAATATCTTGTTTTTTAACTTCATAAGTTAGATAATTATATTCTTCCTTATTTGCAAAAAAGAAAAAATACACCCCTATAATGAGTATAATCAAAAATATGCTTAAATAAATTATTTTTTTCATTTTAATCCTTTAAAAATCATATAATAAAACATTTGTATGAAGTAAAAATAAAATTGTAACAATAAAATATAATTTTAACAATTTTAAAGCTTATAAGATATAAGATAAATTAAACTAAAAATAAGGAAGTTATATGCGAGATTATTTAAATTTAATGCAAAATCGCTCTTCTATTAGAGCATATACTCAAGAAAAAATTTCTAGAGAGAACTTAGAATATATCTTAGAATGTGCTAGATTATCTCCTAGTTCTTTGGGGCTTGAACCTTGGAAATTCTTGGTTCTTCAAAAAGATGAACATAAAAAAGAAATTGCTAAAATAGCTAATAATCAAAGCCATGTAGCAAATTGCGCTGCTATCGTTGTTGTAATTTCAAGGGCTGATTTTAAAGATTATTTTGAAGAAAAATTAAAAAATAGAGGTTTAAGTCAAGAAGAGTTAAACAAACGCTTACAAACTTATAAGCCATTTTTAGACGCAATGAATTTAGAACAAAGTTTTATTTATGCCAAAGAACAAAGTTATCTTGCTATTGCAAATATTATCAATGCTGCTTATAGTTTAAATTTGGGCTCATGTATTATCGGTGGATTTGATAAAGATAAAATCAATCAATATTTAAATTTAGACACCACTAAAAAAAGAGTATCCATGCTCATTACTTTAGGACATACCCAAGAAAATACTAGCGTAGAAAAAGTTCGTTTTGCATTTAATGAAGTAGTAGAATTTAAAGATTAATCAAATATCAAAACTCCATTTAAATTTTATATAATAGAATAATATTTTTAAAATAAAATGGAGTTTTTAATGCAAGGAAATTTCTTAAAGATTTTTGGCGTATTGCCATTTTTAGCAGTGGCTTTTATTAATGCTTTTGTGGATTTAGGACACAAAATCATTATACAAAATACCATTTATAAATTTTATGAAGATAGCACCCAACTTTTTTTAACCGCTATTATCAATGCTTTAATGCTTTTACCTTTTATCCTTATGCTTTCGCCTTCTGGATTCTTAGCAGATAAATTTCCTAAAAATAAAATCATGAAAGTATCTGTATTATTTTCAGTAATATTAACTTGTATTATTTGTTTGTGTTATTATCTTGGAGCATTTTGGCTTGCATTTATAATGACTTTTATCATGGGAGTACAATCTGCCTTATACTCTCCTGCAAAATATGGTTTTATAAAAGAATTAGTAGGAAAAGAGCTTTTAGCTATGGGAAATGGAGCTGTCAATGCAGTAAGTATTGTGGCTATTTTAGCCGGTATGGCAGTATTTTCTCTAAGCTTTGAAATGCTTTTTGAGCCAAATTTTAACACTCCTTCAGATATTTTAACGCAAATTGCGCCTTTGGGTTTTGTATTAATAGCTTTTGCTGTATTAGAACTTTTTTTAGCTTATAAACTTCCTAGCTTAAAAGAAGAAGATAAAAATTTAAGTTTTGATAAAAAACAATATTTCCAAGGAAAGCTTTTAGCCTCTAATTTAAAAACAATATTTTCTCATAAAATCATTTGGCTTTGTATTGTAGGAATTTCACTTTTTTGGGCCATATCACAACTTTATTTAGTAAGTTTTCCTGTATATGCAAAAAACGATCTTTTCATAGAAAACACCTTTTATATACAATGCTCTTTAGCTTTTTCTGGCATAGGAGTGATTATAGGATCGCTTATTAGTGGTAAGTTTTCTAAAAATTACATCGAATTAGGCCTTATACCACTAGGCGCTTTAGGAATTTTTCTAATGAGCATTTTAATGCCATTTTTAGAAGACTTACTAAGCTATAGTGTAGTGTTTTTTATTTTTGGTTTAAGTGGTGCATTTTTTATCATACCTTTAAATTCTCTCATACAATTTCATGCAAAAGAAAATGAACTAGGAAAAGTCTTAGCAGGAAATAATTTCATACAAAATATTTTTATGTTAGGTTTTTTAGCGCTAGCTACTTTTGCTGCATATGCTGAATTTGAAGTGATAAATTTATTTTATTTTATCATCGCTGTGGCATTTTTTGGAAGCATTTATGTGCTAAGTAAATTGCCTTTTTCTTTAGTACGTTTATTAATGAGTATAGCGTTTTTTCAACGCTATCGTTTATTAGTAGAAGGTTTTGAGAATATTCCTGAAAAAGGTGGAGCATTATTGCTTGGTAATCATATATCTTTTATAGATTGGGCTATTGTACAAATGGCTATACCAAGAAAAATTTATTTTATTATGGAAAAAAGCATTTATTCTAAGTGGTATATTAAAATTTTTCTTGATAAATTTGGAGTTATTCCTGTCTCAAGCGCTTCTAGCAAATCAAGCTTAGAGCTTATTGCTATGCATATTAAAAACGGAAATTTGGTTTGTCTTTTCCCAGAAGGAGTACTTTCACGCCATGGACAACTTAATGAATTTAAAGGCGGGTTTGAGTTAGTTTGCTCAAAATTAGAAGAACAAGATGGAGTGATTTTGCCTTTTTATATTAGAGGACTTTGGGGAAGTGCTTTTTCAAGAAGTGATGAAGAATTTTCAGCAAGAAATCGTAAAATAAGCAAAAGAAAAATCGCTATTGCTTTTGGAAAAAGCTTACCAATACACACTAAAAAAGAAGTGGTTAAAGCAAAAGTTTTTGAACTTTCGTTTATTGCTTGGAAATCTCAATGTGAAAGTATGCATACTATAGCTAGAGCTTGGATAGATAGTGCTAAAAGAAATTTAAGTCAAATAGCTATTGTTGATCCTTTAATAGGTGGTATTACCTATAGAAAAATGCTTGCTTTAAGTTTAGTTTTTAGCTCTTTTATAAAAAATAAATCGCATGAGTTAAATATACAACCTACCCAAGGAAGCTATGCTCCAAAAGAAGAATGCGTGGGAATTTTGCTCCCTGCTTCCATGGCTAGCTCTCTTTGTAATCTAGCTGTATTACTTGCCAATAAAATCGTGGTAAATTTAAACTTCACAGCAGGTGTAAAAGCGATTAATCAAGCCATTCAAAGTTCTCAAATTCAACAAATTTATACTTCTAGAAAATTTATGGAAAAATTAGAAAATAAAGGTATAAAACTAAAATTTGAAGAGCATGTTAGAATTATTTTTATGGAAGATGTTATCACAAGCTTTAAAAGACAAAAACTCAAAATCTTTTCTATGCTTGCTTTAGTAAGTATTTTACCTACTTGTTTAATAAAAGCATTATTTACACCTAATAAACAAAACCTTGCCATAGCTGCTATATTATTTAGTAGTGGTAGCGAGGGAACACCTAAAGGAGTAATGCTAAATAATCGTAATATTTTAAGCAATATAGCTCAAATTTCAGATGTATTATGTGCAAAAAATGAAGATGTTGTCTTATCTTCTTTACCACCTTTTCATGCTTTTGGATTAACTGTAACTACTTTTATGCCTTTATTAGAAGGGATTAAAAGCATAACACATGCTGATCCAACTGATGCGCTAGGTGTAGCAAAAGCTATAGTAAAAAATAATGTTAGCATTATGTGTGCTACTTCAACTTTTCTAGGTATTTATGCAAGAAATAAAAAACTTGATGCAATCATGTTTGAAAGCTTAAGAATTATCGTCTCAGGTGCTGAAAAACTCAAAAGCGAAGTAAGAACTGCCTTTGAAATGAAATTTAAAAAACCTATTTTTGAAGGCTATGGAGCTACTGAAACCACTCCGGTCGCAAGTGTGAATTTACCGAATAAATTTGATCCTGATTATTGGATTTTACACCGTGCAAATAAAGAAGGTAGTGTAGGTATGCCTTTACCAGGAAGTGCTATACGCATAGTAGATCCATCTACTTATGAAAGTTTAAATCATGGAGAAGATGGATTAATACTCATTGGTGGCCATCAGGTTATGGTGGGTTATTTAAACAATAAAGAAAAAACCGATGAAGTTATCAAAGAAATCGATGGTATACGCTGGTATAATACCGGTGATAAAGGCCATGTAGATGAGGATGGCTTTTTATATATAGTAGATCGTTATTCTCGTTTTGCAAAAATTGGTGGCGAGATGATATCTTTAGGAGCTTTAGAAGAAGAAATTGCTAAATTTATCAATACAGATGTAGTAAAATTTTGCGCAGTTGCACTAAATGATGATAAAAAAGGTGAAGTGGTATGCTTATTAGTAGAATGTCAAGAGCAAGATTTTGATGGAATTTGTGAAGCAATCAAAAACTCTACTATGCCTACTATTTTTAAACCAAGTAAATATTTTAAAGTAGAACAAATTCCACTTTTAGGCTCTGGTAAAGTAGATTTAAAAGGCGCTAAAGATTTAGCTAAAATCTTGCAAGAAAATTAACTCCCAAAGTAATTTTACTTTGGGAAATTTTATAAACTATTTCTTTTAGTTTTATAATCATATTTTTTATCAAAAACAAGCTTATCATTTTCTTTGACTGCTATTTTTCCTTTAATATAAAAATACTCCAAATCACTAGTTTGTGTTAAGATTATATCCGCCTCCATCATACAACCATCACGTCCTATTTGCATTGTTTGAGTAATAGTATATTCTGCGCTTAATGGGTTTTCATTTTGAAGTTTTAATTCTCTTTTTAAATTGTGCTTTACTAAAACATCAACCTCATCAAATCTATAAACACCTTCTCCAAAAACTCCACCAACACCATCTGTAATACAAGTCCAAGTATCATTTAAAATATCATAAGAAATGCTTCTGTCTACCTTACCTTCTTCTAAAAGTGTTATTGGAGTTAAAGGAGCACTTTGTGCTTGCATATTGATTTTATCGCTATCTTGACCACTAAAACATGGTAAATTAAATTCACACTCATTTAAATCTAAAGTTAATGTTGAAATTTTTGGCATAGGCCAAAACATAGGCCAAAAAGAATTTGCTAATGATAATCTTATCTTAGAACCCTTAGCAAATCTATATCCACAAGCATCAAGTTTAATTTGCTTTTGGATAAATTCATCTTTTTTTAAAGGTATAAATTGCCCTTTATCATCACTTAATGCAAGATTGATTACTCCATAACTTACTCTTTTTACAAAACCATCAGCTCTAACTTCACTAAGCTGAGCAAAGAGCATAGCTTTTTCTTGATCACTTGCAATTTTTACATTTAAAACCGGAAAACCCAAAATATCTAAATCCTGTTCTAAAAAATCACTTTCAAAAACAACCGCCATCCCATCATCTAGCCTTTGGTCACTAGGACTTTCTCCTAAAACACCAGTCCCCATCCACTCTCCGGATAAAAGCCCATGATTCAATGGAGTGTTGATTTTGATAAATTCACTTGATTTTTTGCATGTTAGTTTATGCGGATTTAAATAGTATTTTTTATAGCTAATATCATTTTTAAAATCATTTAAAGCAACAAAACGACCTTCTACTTTCTCTGTTTTTGAATTTGGTTTAGAACTATTTTCAATATATGCTTGTATCATAGGAACTTCAAGCACATCATTTTCTTCATTTTTAAGCCATTTGTCCCACCATTTAAGTGCTTCTTGTAAAAAGCCCATTGCAGGTAAAGGAGATCCATCATGAGGATAAACATGAGCCCAAGGACCAACGATAGCTTTTTTTGGAACTTTCAAAGCATTCATTAGAGTAAAAACAGAATTAGTATAAGAATCAGCCCACCCATCTAATGCAAAAACAGGAACTTGTATATCATCATAATTTTCTCCAACAGATCCGTGCTTCCAATAGTCATCTTTTAAAGTATGCTCAAGCCACAATGTAGGCCATAAAGGCATATTTTCAAGCCTATTGAGCCATTTATTTCTACCATTTGGATCAATTTTTGGATCAACAAAACGTGATTGATATGCAAGCATGATACTACCCCACCAAAAATTATCATTAAGTAAACATCCACCTTTATAATGAATATCTTCATTAAATCTATCATCAGTAAAACCTACTACTATAATAGCTTTTAAATTTTTAGGTTTTCTTGCTGCAACTTGTAAAGAATTAAATCCACCCCAAGATTTACCCATCATACCAATATTTCCATTGCACCATTCTTGCTTTGCTATCCACTCAATAACTTCTAATGCATCATCTTGTTCTTGTTTTAAATATTCATCTTCTAATAAACCATCAGATTCCCCACTTCCTCTAATATCAACTCTAACAACCGCATAGCCATTACCGCTAAAATATCCATGCATAGGCTCATCTCTACCTCTTGTTCCATCATTTTTTCTATAAGGAATATATTCTAATATAGCAGGAACTTTTTCTTTTACCTGAGGAAGCCAAATTCGTGATGAAAGCTTGGTGCCATCTTTTAAAACTATCCATTCATTTTCTATCACTTTAACCTTGTTTTTAAAATCAAGAATAATTTCTTTCATTTCATCTCCTTTTTATTGTATTTTTTAATCCAAATCAAACAAAACATTACACCCAAAATAGCCATAGCTATCATAATAGTAAAATATATATGAAAACCTTTTACACCTGGATATCTATCTAATAAATCTCCAGCAAGCAAAGGTGCAAAAACCTCAGGTAAATATCCAAAAGTAGATACAATACCTATGGCCATACCTGCTAAATGAATAGGAATTTTTCCCTCGCTAAGTAAAGAATAATAAATTCCAAAATTAGAATACATAGCTACATAAATTACCACACAAGAAGAAGTTAAAACGCTCATTTGCAAAAATCCATTTAATTTTGAACTAAGCATTAAAAAAATAACACCAATTCCCATTAAAATAAAGCCTATCATCATTATTTTAGCCTTTCCATATCCATCTGCTATAAACCCACCTACCACAGAAGAAACAGGACGAATGTATTGAGCTAATACTGTTAAAATAGCTGCAAAAACAGCAGAAGCTCCTATCACATTACTTGCATAAGGAGTAAAATAATAAAAGCTCATATTAAAAAAATAGGTACAAAAAGTAATAGCAACCACAAGCCAAAGAGCAGAATTTTTCAAAAGAAAAACTAAATCTTTGATTTTAATCTTCTCGCTTTGTTCATTAACCTCATCTTTTAAAAGAAAAAATAATAAAACAGCACTTACAATAGGAGCTATAGAATAAAAAATAATAACCATTTCTATACCTTGTGTGGCTAAAGCTTTTGTTTGAAAATATCCAAAAATACTTGTAGCTATAGCCAAATGTGCAGCACCAACAACACCTCTACCACCTTCAAAAATTCCATAAGCTTTTGCTTGCTCTTTAGAATTTGCCAAGCTTCTTACTATTTTCATCAAAGAAGGCCAAAAAGTTAATAATGAAGTAATCCCCCAAATTCCATAAATAATCAAAAGTGCATTTAAAGAAGTAAAATATAAATGCAACAAACCACCAAGCCCTGTAGCAATTAAAGAAAAAATCAATAATTTTTTTGGCGCAAAACGATCTGCTAAATATCCTCCTAAGGCATAAGAAAACAAACCAAGCAATCCATAAGCACTGCCCAAAAGCCCCATTTCAAAATTATTTAAATGATAAAGACTCATATAATCATCATAATAATATTTTCTAAAATAAGGCAAACCATAAATAATAGATCCACAAAAAGATAACAGTAAAAGTGTAAAAAAGTTATTTTTTAAACTTTGCTTTTCATTTTGATACATCAAACAACCTCCTTTTTTTATACTATATATGATTTTTTTATTTTTTTATTCAAAAATAAATATTTTTAGACAAAAAATAAAAATTGATATATTTTTTTTACACATTTAAGATATTTTTTATAAAAAATTATTAATCAAATAAAATATAATTGTGATAAAAATTCTATGAAATATAAAAATTATTCATAATTTTTATATTTCATTATCATTTTTTTGATACATTTACACATTAAAAATATTAAAAAGGGAAATAATGAAAATTTTTGATATGGTAGTTATTGGCGCTGGTCCTGCAGGTATTGCAGCAGGAGTAGAAGCTAAAATAAAAAATAAAGAAGTTATTGTTTTAGAAAAAGCTGATGCGATTTGTCAAACCTTAGTAAAATTTTACAAAGAAGGCAAAAGAGTAGATAAAGCTTATAAAGGTTGTGATAGCACAAATCACGGACATATAAATTTTGAAGATGGAACAAGAGAAAGCACAATAGAAACTTTCCAAAATGCCATTAAAGAGCATAATCTTGAAGTAAAGCTTTCTAGTGAAGTTGAAAGTGTTAAAAAAGATGGAGAAAATTTCATCGTTAGCACTGCAAATGAAAATTATATTTGCAAAAATGCAGTTATTGCTATAGGTAGAATGGGTAAGCCAAACAAGCCGAGCTATATTTTACCTATAACTTTAACAAAAATCATCAATTTTAATGCAAATTCAGCAAGCCAAGGTGAAAAAATCTTAGTTGTAGGTGGTGGAAATTCAGCAGCAGAATATGCTATAGATTTAGCTAAAAATAATGATGTGACACTTTGCTATAGAAGAGAAACTTTCTCAAGATTAAACGATATTAATCTAGAAGATATTCAAAAAGCTTTTGATCAAGGCAGTGTAAAAGCAAAACTTGGCATAGATATAACTAGTATTGAAGATGAAGGCGGTAAAGCTAAAGTAAATTTCACTAATGACACAAATGAAATTTATGATCGTATTATTTATGCTATTGGGGGTTCAACTCCACTTGATTTCTTACAAAAATGCTCTATAGAAGTTGATGAAAAAGGCGTGCCAAGCTTTGATGAAAATAAAGAAAGCAATGTAAAAGGATTATTCGTAGCAGGCGATATAGCGAGTAAAAACGGAGCTTCTATTGTAGTAGGTTTAAATGATTCATTTAAAATCTGCGATCATCTTTATAAATGCTAAAACTCTTTCAATATTCAAAAGGCTATCGCTATAATAACGATAGTCTTTTACTTTTTGACTTTTTATCTAAATATAATTTAAAAGGAAATATCCTTGATATAGGATGTGGATGTGGAATTTTAGGACTTTTGATAAAGCAAAAATTTCCAAATTCAAAAGTTTACCTACTAGATATCCAAGAGCAAAATATCAAACTAAGTTATAAAAATGCCAAAGAAAATAAACTTGAAATTCAAGGCATTTGCGAAGACTTTTTAAACTATAAAAGTGATATAAAATTTGATTTTTTGATCTCTAATCCTCCATTTTATAAAAAAAATACACAAAAAAGCCAGGATTTGCATTTATGTATATCAAGATATCAAGAATTTATGCCACTTGAGAAGATGTTTGCTAAAATAAATATTTTAATCAAGCCAAATGGTAGTTTTTTTATGTGCTATGAGGCAAGTTTTTTAGATGAAATTTGTGCTTATTTAAAACAATTTAAACTAAAACTAGTTTCACTTCAATGTGTTCATACTAATGCACAAACTAACGCAAGACTTGTTTTAATGCATATTAAAAAAAATAGCAAAAGTCCTTGCGCTATAATGCCTACACTTTTTATGTATAAAAATGATGTTTTAAATCCAAAAATTAGTGAAATTTATGAAAATACAGGAACTATAAGCTATGATGTGTGAAAAAGGTTTTGATTATTCTTTTGATGAAAGTGCTTGTGAAAAATGTGGCGGAAAGTGTTGCACTGGAGAAAGTGGGTATATCTATGCTAGCAAAGAAGAACTAGAAGCTATTGCTAGTTTTTTAAAATTAAGCTTTGAAGTCTTTAAAGAACAATACCTCATCAAAGTTGGATTTAAATATAGCCTTAAAGAAGCAAAGTATGAAAATGGCTATCGTTGTATTTTTTTTGATACAATGTATAAAAAATGTTTAATTTATAAGCATAGACCAAAACAATGTAGAACTTTTCCATTTTGGGAGTATTTTAAAACACACAAAGAGGAGTTAAAAAAAGAATGTATAGGGGTTTGCTTTCGCTAATTATAGTTTTTATCCTAACAAGCCTTGCTTTAGCTAAAGGTGAAGATAAAATCCTACAAGCACTTATTTATGAAGAGCATGGGCAATTTCAAAAAGCATGTGATATTTATACAAATTTATTTCATGAAAATAATGAAAGTATTTATTTACAAAAGGCTTTACTTTTGGCTTTAAGTGCTAATTTAAAACAAAAAGATGAGCTTTTAAAAGCTTCTAAAGACTTTTTAGAACACACAGCTATTGCAAGATTAAATGCTTTATATTTTTTTGAAATAGGAGATTATAAACAAGCTGAAGCTATACTTTATAAACTCATTAAAGAAGAACAAGATTATAGAAATTATGAAATATTAGGCGATATTTTTGCCAAAAAAGCTTTATACACTAAAGCTTTAGAGCAATACAATCTTGCTTATAAGCTTTTTGAACATGAAAATTTATTACTTAAAATAGTTGAAATTAATATCAAAAATAAAAATATCAACCAAGCCAAAAAGGCCTTAGAAGAATTTGTAAAAAACTCACAATGCACCTTTAAAACATGCACCCTACTTTTAAAAATTTATCAAGAACAAAAAAATCATAAAGCAAGTATTCAAACCCTTGGAAAGCTATATAAATTCAACAATGACATTAAATACATCTACGCTATGATAGAATTACTAGTACAAGAAAAAAATTATACTCAGGCTCTAAATTTAACCCAAAAATATAACATAGATCCTGATACCAAAATTTTCTTATACACACAAACAAAAGATTATAAAAAGGCCTATGAAATAGCTTTAAAACATTATGAACTTAGCAAAGATAAAAAATATCTTTCTATGGCAGGTGTTTTAGAATTTGAAATTCATATGGATCCAAAAAGTAAAAAAGTCACAGACCCAAAAATTCTAGCCTCTATCATGAAAAAATTTGAACAAAGCGTAGATGTACGCAGTGATGCTTTATATCAAAACTACTATGGCTATGCTTTAATTGAATATGATATTGATATAGCCAAAGGTATGGAGCTAGTAGGCTGGGCGCTTGAACAAGAATCACAAAATCTTTACTATCTTGACTCTTTAGCTTGGGGGTATTATAAACTTAAAGATTGCAAAAAGGCTTATGAAATTTTGCAAAAAACACTGCATGATAAAGAATTTTCAAGCTCAGATGAAAGTAAAGAGCATTTAAAGGTCATCGAAAAATGTTTAAAACAATAGATTTAAAAAATCATTTTTCAAAAACACAAAAAATTCTTGAAAGTAAAAAAGAAATTTTTCCTTATGATATGTTAGGTAGAAGTCTAGCTTCTAATGCCTTTTATCCTAAAGATATTTACACACTTTTACTTGAAGGAAAACTTTCACATTTTTTATATTCTAAAGATTTAAATTTTAATCATGAAAATTTCGATGCCATCATCTTACCAACAAGCCCTTTGCTTAATCAAGACATACAAAATTTAAGTCTTTTTAGACGCTATCATGAAAAACCTATTGTGCAATTTGATTTTATTTTTGATGAATATCAAATTTTAGAAAGCTTAGTATATGGGGCTGATGCGTTTATTGTATTTCCTAAAATGCTAAAAACCATGCAACTAAAAAAACTTTATAATTTTGCAGTACATCTTAGCTTAGAGGCCATTTTTTACCTTGAAAGCAAAACTGATCTTAATAATGCTATTTTAGCAGGAGCGAGAATTTTTTTATTAGAAGATGAAAAGCTATTACCTTTGATACCAAAAAATAAAGCTCTTATAAGTAAAAATATTAAAAATCTACATGCTTGCATAAAGGAGAGTTGATGGAATATTTATACGCACCTTGGAGGGATGTTTATTTTAACAATAAAGATAAAAATTTTTGCCCTTTTTGTCATTGCAAGCATGAACTTAATGAAGATGAAAAACTTGGGGTAATTTTTAGAGCTAAAGAATGTTTTGGCATTATGAATAAGTATCCTTATAGTCCGGGTCATTTTATGATTATCCCTTATGAGCATTTAGAAAATATAGAAGATTTAAGTGATGATACATGGCTAGAAATTAGCCATTTTGTGCGTATTGGAGTTAAAATTTTAAAAGAAAACTTTCACGCTAAGGGTGTTAATATAGGTATGAATTTAGGCAGCGCAGCAGGAGCTGGCATAGCACCACATTGTCATTATCATTTAATCCCAAGATGGCAAGGGGATACAAATTTTATCACTACCATAGGACAAACTAGAGTTTGCGGGAGCGATTTGGAAAAAGTTTATACCACCTTATGTAAAGCTTTTAAAGACTATGTATAAAGAAGTTGATTTTGAAAATTTTTTAAAATTTAATTTTGATCTTTTAATTGATGCAAGAAGTCCTAAAGAATACAAACTTGCTCATATAAAATCTGCACAAAATTACTACGCACTCAATGATAATGAATTTGAAGAAATAGGCACACTTTATAAGAAAAACTAAGGCTTAGCTAAAGCAAAAGGCGCAAGTTGTATTTGTAAAAATATGAGTGAGCATATTAATAAAATTTATCAAAATTATAAAATAGGCTCTTTGGTGGGAATTTATTGTGCAAGGGGGTGGTAAAAGATCAAAAGCTATTGCTTTAATCTTAGCTAAACTTGGTTATAGGGTTGTAAGATTAGAAGGTGGATATAAAGCTTATAGAAGCTATATGAGTGAGTTTTTTACCAAAGATTTAAATATTGAGTTTTTATGTCTTTGCGGTAATACAGCAAGTGGCAAAAGTGATTTAATCCAAACTTTAGATAATGCTTTAGATTTAGAAAAACTAGCCAACCACCAAGGATCAAGTTTTGGTAAAATTTATGGAGAACAACCAAGCCAAAAAGCTTTTGAGGATGGATTGTTTTATTTTTTAAAAGATTATACTTATAAAACTTGTTTTATAGAAGCTGAAAGCAGACAAATTGGAAATTTAACTATCCCGCTAAATTTATACAATAGTATGCAAAAAGCTAAGAAAATTTGGTGTGAATGCGACACGAATTTACGTGTTCAAAGAGTTTAAAAACTACACTCCAATGGATAAAAAAGTGTTTTATCAATGTGTTGAGAAAATCTCACCCTATATCAGTAAAGATTTCAAGATAAAACTTTGTAAAAATTATGAAGAAAACAATATAGAACTTTGTGTAAAAATGCTTTTTGAATATTATGATAAAGTATATAAAAAACCTTCAAAAATTGATTATTTTATCAATAGCTCTAATTTAGATAAAGCTAAAAAATATCTTATGAGTTTAAACTCATAAGATTGTATTTACAAAGATAATAAAAATAATACTTGAAAGAATTCCAGCAACTGGTAAAGTAATCACCCATGCTAAACCAATAGGTTTCATCATAGCCCATTTAGCATCTTTATTAAATACCCCTATACCTAAAATAGCACCGATTAAAATATGGGTTGAGCTAACTGGAATTCCAAGTTGGGTAGCTAAAAGTATAACAATACTTGCACCAAGTTCAGCACTAAAGCCTGTTGTTGGTTTAATTTCAGCAAGTTTTGAACCCACAGTTTGAATAACTTCTTTACCTAAAAACCAAAGCCCAATAACTAAAGCTATACCAAACATAAGCATTACAGCAAAAGGCACTGGTGAGCTTGGATTAATGGTATTATTTTTAAGCACATCTAAAATAGCAGCAAATGGCCCAAGAGCATTAGCTATATCATTAGCTCCATGTGAAAAAGCAAAACTTGAAGCAGTAAAAATTTGAAACCACGAAAAAATCTTTTCTATGGTTTTATTAACCTGAGTTTTTTTCATTAATCTCACAACTGCTAAAGTAACAATATAAGCAAAAATAAAAATAATCGAAACTATCCATAAATTTTGCATTACATCTAAAGTAGAAACATTATTTAAGCCCTTAAATAAAAACATAGAAGTAATAGTCAATGCACCTACACCTGCTATTAAAGGAACGTGAAATTTCATTCTTGAGAAAACATCTATGTTTTTTTCTTTTTCTTTTAACTCTTTGATTTTTAACTTATATTCACTTCTTTTTTCATCATCATCTAAAACAATAGCGCTAAGTTCTTTGATTTGTTCTTCTTGGCTTTTGTTTTTTAAATTTTCAAAATATTCTTCTTTAAATGCTTTTTTTTCTTTTTTGATTTCTTTTACTACAAGAGTTATTTCTTCTGATGGCTTTAGGATTTTTTTATAAATATAAGCATAAATCAAATACGCCACAAGCCCACCAAGTAAAGGCGAAATAACCCAACTCATAGCTATTTTATAAATACCATTCCAATTTACCATAGATAATGCTTGATCTTGATCAAAAAATACAAAGCCCATAGCAATACTTGAACCTACAATACCTCCTATAATACTATGAGTAGTAGAAACTGGAAGTCCTTTTTTAGTAGCTACAAAAAGCCAAATTCCTGAACTTAATAAAGCTGAGAGCATTACACATACAAACACCATAGGATTAATCCCATCAGGTAAAACTACTATACCACTTCTTATAGTATTTGTTACTTCCCCTCCTGCAAACACAGCCCCACTTAATTCAAATACCGCTGCAATAATTAAAGCTTGTTTTATAGTAACAGTTTTAGCACCCACGCTAGTGCCAAATGAATTTGCTACATCATTACCACCGACATTAAAGGCCATGAAAATACCAAATACACTAGCAAGGATAAATAATATCATGGAATTATTAGGAATATAATTATACCCCCAAACAAAAAAGCATAAAACACTCACAATAAAAATAAAAAATGCAATAGCATTATCTTTACTCAAGCATTCTCCTTAAGAATTTATTTTAATGAATTAATTTTAGTAACTTTTACTTAGTTTTTTCTTTGATTTTTAAAAATTGCAAAGCAGATTTTACTGCTTGCATATAACTTTGTAAATTAATTTTTTCATTTTTATAAGCCCTATCATAAGCTGTACCATGATCAACGCTAGTGCGAATTATAGGTAAATTTAAACTCACATTAATACTTTTTTCAAAATACAAAGCCTTTAAAGGTGCTAAGCCTACATCATGGTACATACTCACTAAATACTTACATTTACTTAATGCAAAAGGAGTAAAAGCACTATCAGCCACCAAAGGCTCACTTAAATAAATATTTTCCTTATAAGAAAGTTCTTTTTCTTTTTGACTTAAAAAATCTTCATTTTCTAAAATTTGTAAATTTAACGCGTGATCTTTTAAAAATACATTTGCCATTCTTATAGCTTTTTTTATTTCCTGCTCTTCTTCTCCGCCTATTACGCCATTATCGCTTGCATGAGGGTTAAAACTCAAAACACCAATTTTTTCAAATAAAGTGCATTGATAAAAATTAATTAAAAATTGTGCAAGTTTAAAAGCCTTAATCTTTTTATAAACATCTCTTAAAGCCATATGCTCAGTATACAAAGCCACAAAAAGCTCATCACACCCTAACATCATAATAGCATCTTGTCTGAAAAAATCTCTTAGTGCCTCAGTATGACCTTTATAACTCACTCCCCCCATTTGCCAAGTTTTTTTATTAATCGGTAAAGTTACCAAAGCATCTAAAAACAAATGTGTGCAATAACTAGCTCCTTCGAAACTTAAAAAAGAATAAACCCCACTTTTAGCGTCTAAATTTGCAGGATTTAACTCAAAATCAAAATCAATAATTTTACTAGCTTGATATGAAAACTCATAAATTAAAAAATTTTCTTTTTCTTCTTTAAAGACAAAATGTGGTTTTGAAGCATTAGAAATTTCAACTAAATTGGTTTTAGATTTAGGATTTATTTTCAAAAGTTTATTTGCTTTTTGAAATAATTCATAATGCACAAAATAATAAGGATCGCAAATTTTTACTAGCTCATCATGACAAGATAATAAAATTTGCATACCTATGCCATTTAAATCCCCTATACTAATAGCAATTTTTTTC
The DNA here is from genome assembly GCF_024723515.1 of Campylobacter sp. W0066.2. NCBI lineage: Bacteria > Pseudomonadati > Campylobacterota > Epsilonproteobacteria > Campylobacterales > Campylobacteraceae > Campylobacter > Campylobacter sp. W0066.2. The sequence continues at coordinate 47,897 of NZ_JANQCV010000007.1, forward strand.
ATCTTTTAATCAAAGCTTTCATTTGCAATATAGCTTTTTCTAAGCCTACAAAAACCGATCTTGCTACTATACTTTGTCCTATATTTAACTCTTCTATTTCTAAAATATCTACAATATTTTTTACATTTTTATAATTAAGCCCATGTCCAGCAGCTACTCTTAAATTTAAATTATTAGCCAAACTTGCACTTTGTCTTAATCTTTGGAGTTCATTTTCTAAAAGCTTTTTGAGTTCATTTTTACTTAAAATTAATTCAGGCAATGCATAAGAAGTTTGATTGATATTAGTATATAGTGCATTATAAATATTAGCATACAAGCCTGTATGAAGCTCTATAAAATCAGCATTTAAAGAAGATGATTTTTTAATATCTTCTAAATTTGGATCAATAAATAAAGAAACTTCAATTTGCTCTTGCTTTAAAGCATTAATAGCTTCTTGTAGTTTTTCATTATCTAAATTTAAACCGCCTTCTGTTGTGAGTTCTTGTCTTTTTTCAGGTACTAAAGTAACGCGCGAGGGTTTGTATTTTAAAGCATATTCTATCATATCAATAGAGCATTCTAAATTCACTACACACTTGCAATATTTTAAGATATTTTCTAAATCAAACTCATTAGCATGGCGACGATCTTCTCTTACATGGATAGTGATTTGATCAGCTAAATTTGCACTCAAAAACGCAGCTTCAAGTAAATCAGGATCATTTACTTTTCTAGCTTCTCTTAAAACTGCTATATGATCGATATTAACCCCTAAAAGCATAAGTTTTCCTTATAAGTTTTTTGCTATTATACTTTAAATTTTTTAAGGAGAGCTAGTGCTAGGTATTGATATGGGTTCAAATACATTAAGAGCTGTTTTGATGAATGAGAATTTTAATAAATTAAAAAGCGAAGAATTTATCATAGGGGCAGCTAAAAATATGCAAAATGATATCATTAGCGATGAAGCCATAGAAAGAATTTTTAACGCTTTAAAAATCTTAAAAGAAAAAAAATATGATTTAAGTCAAGCCAAAGCAGTCGCCACAGCTGCTTTTAGAAAAGCAAAAAATACTGAGTTTATTTTTGAAAAAATTCAAAAAGAATTTAAACTTGATATAAAATTAATCGATGCAAAAACCGAAGCAAAACTAAGCATTTTAGGTATGCAAGAGCGTCTTAAATCTCTTAAGCTTTTTAGAAAAGACCTAAACTATTGTGATTTAGGCGGTGCTTCTTGTGAAATTTCAAATGAAAAGTTTAACAAAAGTTATGATTTTGGAATCATTAGTTTTTATGAAAGAATGCATTTTAAAGCCATAAAACCAAGTGCTTATGTAAGATTTTTTAAAAAATACCCGCAAAATCTTGCACGTATTAAAGATGAAAAATTAAAAATTCATCTAAGCCCCTACCCTACACATTTAAAACAACTTGCCCTAAAAGCTTTTAATCTTAGTAAAGATATAAAATTAAAAGGAAATTTTTTCATACTAAATTCAGGAGTACCCACCACACTTTGTGCTTATAAACAAAACATAAAATACAAAGATTACCTAGAAGAAAGTGTAAATGGTAAAATACTCAAACGCAAAGATTTTTTTGATTTTGCATTAAAAATTTGGAATTTAGAACAAGAAAAAGCTAAAATTTATCTTGGAGAAAATAGAAAAAAATACCTCATAGCAGGTTCAATGATACTTTTTGCTTTATTTAATAAGCAAAAGCTCATTGTGATTGATGATGGTGTTAGAGAAGGTGTGTGCATAGCACATTTTAAAAATATCAAATTTTAAAGGAGAAAAAATGAGTTTAAAAGATCAAATTTTAGAAGATATCAAAGAAGCTATGCGTAATAAAGATGATTTTAAAAGAAACACTTTAAGAACGCTTAATGCTAGCTTTAAACAAATAGAAGTTGATGAGAGAATTACGCTTAGTGATGAAAGAATATACAAAATCATTGCGAGTGAGATTAAAAAACGAAATGAAGCAGCTTTGGCTTTTTCTAAAGGCTCTAGAGAAGATTTAGCACAAAAAGAACTCCAAGAAGTAGCTATTTTAAGTACTTATTTACCAAAACAACTTAGTGATGAGGAATTAGAAAGTGAGCTAAAAAAACTTATAGATAAATTACAAATTAGCTCTTTAAAAGAACAAGGTATTTTGATGAAAGAAGCTAAAGCAGCTTTTGGCGCAAGCGTTGATGGTAAAAGACTTAATGAAATGGCAAGAAAGCTTTTAGCATGAAAAAAGTTTTAACACTTTGCGCCTTAGCTTTAAGCTCTTTTGCTAATACTCAATATGAATTGCATCCTAGCTTTAAAGCTTATTTTAAAGACTGCTCTTTATTGATGGATAAATATTATTATATTAATTGTTATGATTATAATTATAAAGGCACTAAAGCTATTGCTTATAAACTAGAAGCTAAAATTTTAAATCAAGGACACATCAAAAAACGCCCAAAATTTAAAGATGATACCAATATTCCTAAAAAGCACAGAACTTATTGGGAAGATTATCTAAGAAGTGGTTATACAAGAGGGCATGTCGTGCCAAATCAATCCATGAATGCGACCCCACAAGCCCAACTTAGCACTTTTTTAATGAGCAATATCACTCCGCAAAAAAAAGATATTAATGCAGAAATTTGGAATGAAATCGAACAAAGAGAAAGATATTTAGCAAAGAAAAACAAAGAACTAGAAGTCTTAAATTTAGTGCTTTATGATGATAAGCCAAAACGCATTAAAAACAATATAGCCATTCCTAGTTTTTATGTCAAAATTCTTAAGGCTAAAAATTTCAGTGAATGTTATAAAGTGCCAAATAATGATAATTTTGCAAGATTTGATAGAAATTATTTTAAGGAAGATTGTAAAAAATATATAAAAAACGAGGAGAATAGATAATGAATAGACCCTTACCTTTCATTTTAGCTTCAACTGATATTGGAACTATAATCTTAAATCATCTAGATCAAAATAGTACACAATATGGCTCTTATGGAGTTGGTTATCAATTTTTACATACATCTAATTTTGATAAAGAAGAAATTGATTTTGGAATTGAGCTTTTTAAACTAAAAAAACAATATACCAATGCGCCTTTAATTATATTAGATTGTGGTGCTAATATAGGAGCTCATACTATAAAATGGGCAAAAGAATTAACTGGCTGGGGTGAAATTATAGCTTTTGAAGCCCAAGAAAGAATTTATTATGCTTTAGCAGGTAATATCGCTATCAATAACTGCTTTAATGCAAAAGCTATTCATAGTGCTGTTGGTAACCCTACCCCCCCCCATAATTTTATACAAATTCCCTGCATTGATTACACAAAAAACGCATCTTTTGGTAGCTTAGAAATACAGAAAAAAGTATCTAATGAATTTATAGGACAAACTATTGACTATAATAAAACTCAAAAAATTTCTTATATCTCAATAGATTCCCTAAAATTAGAAAAAATTGATTTTATTAAAATTGATGTTGAAGGTATGGAGATTAATGTTTTAAATGGGGCTATAAAATCAATAAAAAAATTCCATCCTATTCTACAAATTGAATTTATAAAATCCGATAAGGCAAAGTTGATCAATTTCTTGCAAAATTTATCTTATGTGTACTTTTATCATGGAATTAATATCATAGCTATACATAATAATGATCCTATTTTACAACATATAACTTTTAAGGATCAAAAATGAATACAAATTTATTATCTCCATCTATACCTTATAAAAACAACCAAAGACTTTATATTCTTTATGTGAATGTTGTGATAAAAAGCTATTCTTTGGGATGTTTGTGACTTTGGTAAATCAGCATTTGAACATTTAAATTCTATCTATGGATATGCAATATATTACTATAAGTGTCAAAATTGTGGTTTTATATTTACAAATGATATAAATAATTTTACAGAAAAAGACTTTTTATATTTTATTTACAATAAAGATTATATTAAATTTGATCCAGATTTTAAAGAAAAACGTCCTCAAGCTAATTCTGAACTAATTTTAAATATATGCAAAAACAAAACATTGAAGTATCTTGACTATGGCTGTGGAAATGGACTGATGTTAAAAATTTTAAATTCCAAAGGTTATAATTTTGAAGGATACGATCCTTTTTCAGAATATTTTAAAAACTAGACCATCTAAAAAATACCAAATTATTACCTGCTTTGAAGTTATGGAGTATACAACCAATACATTAAAATTACATAAAGAAATATTTTCATTGTTAGAGGAAAATGGAATTATAATTTTTTCTACACTACTGCAACCAAATAATATCGAAGAATTAAAAACAAATTGGTGGTACATTGCGCCAAGAAATGGACATTTTTCATTTTATGCATAAAATAGTCTTATAAATTTATATAAAAAAATCAATAAAAACTACACATTGTTATCATTAAGTAGTGGACTTCACATAACTTATGATATTAATTTTCCTCCTTTTTAATTAGTCCAAGAATAAGATTATTCTTGGACTAATATTTACTCAACTTCAGCATCGATTACATCATCATCTTTTTTCTTTTGAGCGTTTGGTTCTTCTTTTTTATACATATTTTCTGCTAATTTATGAGAAACTTCGCTTAAAGCTTTCATTTTGCTTTCAATTTCTTCTTTAGAAGCATTAGCATTTTTCAATGTCTCTTTTAACTCATCTAAAGCTTTTTGAATATTTGCTTTATCATCATCGCCTACTTTATCTCCAAGTTCACTTAAAGATTTTTCTACTTGATGTACTAAGCTATCAGCAGCATTTCTAGCTTCTACTGCTTCTTTGCGTTTTCTATCTTCTTCTTTATGAAGCTCTGCATCTTTTACCATGTTGTTGATTTCTTCTTCACTTAGTCCGCTTGAACCTGTGATTTTAATCTCTTGAGCTTTACCTGTAGCTTTATCTTTTGCACTAACTGTTAAAATACCATTTGCATCAATATCAAAAGTTACTTCAATTTGTGGCATACCGCGAGGTGCTGGTGGAATTCCTTCAAGATTGAAATTTCCTAAAGATTTATTATCACGGCTAAATTCTCTCTCACCTTGTAAAACATTGATAGTAACTGCGCTTTGATTATCTTCAGCAGTTGAGAAAACTTGCTCTTTTTTAGTTGGTATAGTTGTACCTTTTTCGATGATTTTAGTCATCACCCCACCTAAAGTTTCAATACCCAAAGAAAGTGGAGTAACATCAAGCAATAATACATCTTTAACATCACCTTTAATAACTGCACCTTGAATTGCCGCACCTATTGCAACAACTTCATCAGGATTTACTGATTTATTAAGCTCTTTTCCAAAGGCTTTTTTAACTTCTTCTTGTACTAGTGGAACACGAGTAGAACCACCCACCATAACGATTTCTTTTACTTCACTTTTATCAAGTCCTGCATCTTTTACTACCTCGTTAATCTTACTAATAGTTTCAGCAACTAAACCATCAATCATACTTTCAAATTTAGCTCTTGTTAGAGTTTTAGTTAAGTGTTTTGGACCACTTGCATCAGCTGTGATAAATGGTAAATTAATATTAGTTTCATTAGCTGAACTTAATTCTTTTTTAGCATTTTCAGCTGCTTCTTTTAATCTTTGTAAAGCCATTACATCGTTTTTAAGATCAATACCTGTTTCATCTTTAAACTCATTTGCTAAAAAGTCGATTAATTTATTATCAAAATCATCACCACCTAAAAATGCATTACCACCAGTTGCCAAAACTTCTACAACATTATCACCTGTTTCAAGCACAGTAACATCAAATGTACCACCACCTAAATCATAAACTACAATTTTTTCACTTTCTTTTTTATCAAGTCCATAAGCCAAAGCTGCTGCAGTTGGTTCATTGATAATTCTTAATACATTCAATCCTGCAATTTGCCCTGCTTCTTTTGTAGCTTTTCTTTGTGCATCATTAAAATACGCTGGAACAGTAATAACTGCATCTTCTACTTTTTCGCCCAAGAAAGCCTCTGCATCTTCTTTTAATTTCATTAAAACTTTTGCTGAAATTTCTTGCGGAGTATAAATTTTACCTGCTATTTCAATCGCACAAGCTCCATTTCTTTCTGTGATATGATAAGGTAAGCGATTTTTAGCTTCTTTTGCCGCTTCTTCATTGATCATTAAACCCATAATTCTTTTTATAGAATAAATAGTTTTTTCAGGATTAGTAACCGCTTGACGCTTAGCGCTATCTCCAACTAAAACTTCACCTTTATCTGTGAAAGCAACTACTGAAGGAGTAGTATTTTTACCTTCTTTATTTGGGATAACTTTACTCTCACCTCTTTCATACACACTCACACAAGAATTTGTTGTACCTAAATCTATACCTATAACTTTTGCCATTTTTTATCCTTTTTATTAAATTTTATTTTGCAACACTAACTTTTGCTGATCTAATCACTCTATCATTCATCATATAGCCCTTTTGTAAAAGCTGGACAATATGATTGCTTTCATGATCAGCACTTTCAACATGAAACATCGCTTCATGTAAATTTGGATCAAACTCACCATCTGCTTCTATTACTTTAACCATATGTTTTTCAAGTTTTTTCAAAAGCAAGTCTAAAGTGTTTTGAATCCCTTCTTTGATTTTCAAACTTATTTCATCATTAGCTTCTACATTAATAGCCGCCTCTAATGCATCAACTACATCAAGCAAATCTTTAGCAAAACTTTCATTTGCATAAATTGTTGCTGAAATTTTTTCTTTTTCCATTCTTTTTTTGATATTTTCAAATTCAGCATTTGCTCTTAAATAAGTATCTTTTAACTCATTATACTCTGCTTGAAGTTTTTCTAATTCATTGTTTTGACTTTCTGAATTTTCCACTGCTTCTTCTTGCATTTGCTCATTTTGCTTTTCTTCGCTCACGCAGCCTCCTTTATAATATTTAACATTGTTTTAAAATCAGAATACACACTACCGGCAAAAACCATATTAGATTCTTTGCCTAAAAATGTACTCTTAAGCTTTAACCCCATAAAACCTTCTTCAAACAAAGGATCAAATTTCAACTTATCGTTAAAATAAAATCCAATTTGAGGAGATAAAAGCTTAGCAAATTCATCATTTTGATAAATTTGGTAAGCTTTACTCTCATTATATCTATAATAAACCATAGCTTCTTTTAACATGGCAATTTTTTCTAACAACTCTTTAAACTCAATTCTAAAAGCTAAATTTTCAATACTTTTTAGATCAAGTCCTATAAGTCTTTGTAAGAAAATTAAACTATCTTGACTAAATCTTAAAACCAACTCATTTTGTCCAAAATCAAGTATGATAAATTTATCATTAACCTTGGCAATATCTTGTAAAATAAGTTCATCGCCACCATAAACTAAGGTATAAATTTCAAACTTATCAAGTAAAAACTCTAGTAAAGTAAGATCATTAATCACAATCTCATCTTCACAAAGTTGCTCACACCAATAAGCCTTCATAGCAGTAAAAGTTGGTATACGACCACTGCTAATATGAAGTTGTGTTAATACACCCTCATCGCTTAATTTTTTAAAATAAACTCTTATAGTAGAAGCAGGTATACTAACTTTATGATTTAACTCATTAGAACCCACAGGGTTGTTACCCTCTAAATAAGTCTCAATGATAGTTTTTAAAATTAAATCTTTTTTACTATAAGACTTCACTATAAAACCTTAGTTTTTTAATTTAGCACTCAATGTTTTTAAGTGACAAAATAATTATACAACTTTAGTATAATAATGTCAAGTTATTTTTAAATAAAAATATTTAAAATAATTTAGTCTATATAACTAAAGTTTATTTAGCCATTTATATATAATATACAAAAACTTATTTTTCAGTTTTTTTAAAAGAAAAGATAATATAATTGCGTCTAGCAATATTTTTTAAAAGGTTTATAATAATGAAAAATCTTACTTTAAGAGAAAAGCAAGATCTTGAAGCTTATGTATTTTCTAATATAGAAAGAAAAAAAATGGCTTTGAGTAGAATTTTAAAGTTGTATTATTTAAGATTTTTTAGATTAGTTTTTTAATTTATATTTTCTCATACCCTCTTTTGTGAAGGATAAATCTTTAAAATCAGGGGATGAGATTAACTCCATACAAGTTTTATCCAAATTTTCCATTCCGCTTACTTGCATACTAGCTTGCAAATTTTCATCTAAATACAAATCAAAAACTACACAAGCTTGATTATTAACCTTGTAAAGAATTTTTCCGCCTTTTTTCTCATCTAGTTCATACGCTTGCAATTCATTGTTTTTACTCATTTTCTTAATTTCATTTGCAAAAGATTGATGTAAGGTATAATAAATCATAAAATCACGCATAATATTTTTAATATCAGCAACTTCTTTTCTTAGTTTTGATAAATCTTTAGCATATAAACTTATAAATTGCGTATTTAAGTACTCACTTAGACTTTTTTCGTTTAAATTTTCACACAATGGATAAATTTTAACCACGAAAGCCTTATTTTTAGTAAGCACTATATCCACGCAAGCTTGTTTGTTTTGTTTGTATTCTAAAAATAAAGCTTGACTTGAGCTTAAATTTAGCGTGTTTTGTTTATTGTAAGTAAAATCACTTAAATCTTCATAGATATTTGCATAAGAAAAAATTCCTATAAAAAGCAATAATAAATTTTTCATTCAAATAAATCTTTATGATGAATTTTTAAGTACTCTACTACTTCTAAGATCTCATCAACTCCTTCTTTTTGGGTATTTTGACAAACCTCATCAACACAATCAATATAAACTCCAATTGCTTTTTCTAATTTTACTCTTTTTACCCCAGCAAACAAGAGCATTGCTTCTAAAACTATACTTAATTCATATTGTAAATTTTCTATTTCTTCTTTAAAATCATGATTTGTTTTCATTATTTTCCTTTAATTCTTTACTTTTAATTAAATCTACAAATTGTGCTTTTATAAAATCATAATTAGAGCTATCTTTATACGCAGCAAACAATCCTCCACTAGCATTTTTATGCCCTCCCCCATTAACCAAGCTTTTAGCCATCAAACTCACATCGATTTTATTATTTGCTCTAAAACTCAAGGTTTTTCTTGAACTAAGATCAACGAAAAAATCAAAATCTGGATTTTGCATTAAAAAATCATTTCCAATTACAGAAGTATTGCCTATATTTGAAGTTAATAAACCTTTACTTCCTTTATAAAATACACTAAATTTTTCTTTATTTACACTTAGTCTTTCTACTACGAATTTAGAAATTAAATTGCTTAAAGTATCATCATTTTCTTTTTTAAAAAAAGATTTTTTTAAGCCATGTAAATCATCATCTAAATTAATATGAGCATTTTTTTGGTGAATATATTTTCTACAAACATCAAAAAGATAAAAAAGATATTTGATATTTTCTTGCACAAACATTACCCTATTGATTTCTTTTGCTCCAGAAACCATACCAAGCAGTACTTTTCCAAGTTCAAAATTCTCATCTTCACTCAACCAAATATCTACTGCATTTACCACATCTACAAATTCTGACAAAGCTTTATTTTCGCCATAACATTTACTAAAAAAATCATAAACAATCTTAGTAGCACATCTTTTATCATCTAAAAAATACCAAGGATATTTTTGCATACATTCTAAGCCACTTTGATGATGATCTAAAAGTAAAAGTTTGATTTTTTTGCCTTCTATGGCTTTTTGAAAATCTTCACATTGACTTAAAGTTAAATTTAAATCCGTGATTAAAATCACAAATTCTTCATTAGGATTTTGCTTTAAATCTTCCTCTATATTTTTAAAAATCACATTAAAATTTTCATTAATCTCTTTACCATAATTAGAATTATAAAAATAACAATTCTTAAAATAAAAATCTAGCACATACTGACAAGCATAGCCATCTAAATCTGTATGTGAAAGATGATAAATTTTCATATTTTTCCTTTATAAATTATCAACTTTTATGATGCCTTCTGTTTCAAATTTGGTATTTTCTGCAATCTCAGCAAAACTTAAAACCGTAATATTAATACCAAAATTAGAACAAATATCAGCGATAAATTTTCTAAGTTGTGGCTCAACACAAAGCAAGAAAGGTTTAATTCTTGTATTTGCCACACTTGCAAGTTCAGCTTTTAAAGCTTCTACTAAAGCACCAGTTTGAGCTACATTTATCATTAAATGATACGAACCATCTTTAAACTGTACATGCTCCATTAATTTTGCAGCCGCAGCTGCATCAAAAATATAAAAGCTAATTTGCCCTTTTTCATCCACATATAAATTTGTAATCGCTCTTGCTAAAGAAGCTCTTACATGCTCAATAATCATATCCAAACTCTTACTTACTTCAGCTATATCACTAATTGATTCTAAAATTGTAAGCATATCTTTAATAGGAATATGCTCTTTAAGTAAAGCTTTTAAAACTTTTTGAATCAAACCTATACTAGCAACTCTTAAACAATCATCTACTACGATAGGATAATCATTTTTGATTTTATCCAATAAATTTTGAACCTCTTGTTTGGTTAAAAGCTCTGAAGCATTAGCTTTTATAAGCTCACTCATATGAGTTGAAATCACACTTGCTGGATCAATTACAATATAGCCATTTAGCGTTGCCTCATCTTTTAAAGATGATTCTATCCACAAAGCATCAGAATTAAAAGCAGGTTCTTTAGTAGCTATACCCTCGATAGGCTCAGTGATAAATCCACTATCCATAGCCAGATATTTATCTGGATAAATTTCAGCACTAGCTATACCCACACCTTTGAGCTTGAAAGTATATTCATTAGGCTTTAATTGTAAATTATCTCTAATTCTAATTTTTGGCATCAAAAAGCCTAAACTTTGAGCTATATTGCGTCTTGTTGATCTAATACGCTCTGTTAATTCACTTTCTGCTAATTTAATAAGTCCATAACCTAATTCTAATTCTAAAATTTCTAATTTTAAAATATCTGTGATTTTGTTTTCTTCTTCTTTTAAAATTTCTTCTTCACTGCGTTTTTGAGGTTTAGCTTGCTCTTGCTCGTCAGCTTCTTGGGATTTTTTAGCCGAAATTGTATTGATTTGAATTTTACCTTCTTGTACTTGTTTTATCATATAACCAAGACCCAAAAACACCAAAGCCATAAAACCCAAAGAAAAATGTGGTAAACCAGGCACTAAAGCAAAAATAAATAAAACAAAACCTACGATTAATAGTGTTTTGTATTCTCCCAAAAGCTGATTAATAGAACCTTCAGCAAAATTATCCTCATCTTTACTAGCACGCGTAATGATAATTGCAGTTGCTGTTGAAGTGATAAGCCCAGGAATTTGAGAAACAAGTCCATCACCTATTGTTAATATAGTATAAGTTGAAGCACATTCTCCAAGCTCCATATCATGCTGAAAATAACCTATCATAAAACCACCAATTAAATTTACAATAGTAATGATAATCCCAGCAACAGCGTCCCCTTTTATAAATTTAGAAGAACCATCCATTGCTCCATAAAAATTTGCTTCGGCTATAATTTCTTGGCGTCTTGCGCGTGCAGTTTTTTCATCAATCAAACCTGCATTTAAATCCGCATCAATAGCCATCTGCTTACCTGGCATTGCATCAAGGGTAAATCTTGCTTGAACCTCAGAAACCCTTGTACTACCTTTGGTTACAACCATAAAATTAATCAAAACCAAAATACAAAAAACAACCATACCTATAACATAATTGCCACCAACAACAAATTCACCAAAACTTGCTACTATATCACTAACAGCTGCTGGACCTTGATGACCCTCACTCAAAATCATACGCGTTGTAGCAATATTAAGTGAAAGCCTAAAAAGTGTGATGATCAAAATCAACGTTGGAAAAGTTGTTAAATCCGTAGGCTTTGGTATATACAAAGAAATTAAAATAATTAAAACAGAAATGGCAATACTTAAAGCAAGAAAAAAGTCTAAAACTATACTTGGTAAAGGCACTATAATAATTGCTAAAATTGCAATAATTACAGCTACTATAGTTAAACTTTTTGCCTTTAAAATAGGTGCAACAAGCGGAGCAACCCAAGGTAATACTAAGCTAAAAATATCTCTTTTAGCCATTATTTTGAATAATATCCTCTAAGGTAATAGAAACTAAAAAATCATCGATTTTATTTTGAAGTTTCACTAAAACTGGCATAATTTTGCAATTATCCTGTTTTTGAGAAGGACAAATTCCATTACTACATTCAAAAACATTAATAGATTTTTTCTCTACACTATTGATAATTTCTTTTAAAGTGTATTCACTTGGCTGCTTAATAAGCGCAAAACCACCCTTAGCTCCCTTGTAAGACTTCAAAAGTGCATCTTTAGCAAGAGCTTGTAAAATTTTTGCTAAAAAACTTTTAGGTATATCTAAGACATTTGACATAGTATCTACATCTTGCGCTTCTTGAGATTTTGCTATATGAATTAAAGATAATAAAGCATATTCGCTAGCTTTGGTAAATAACATTTGTTCCTTTCAAGTTATAAATATAATATATTATTTTTGGTTATTAATAAAAATTTTTATTATATCAAAAATAAGTATCGATAAATATTAAATTTCATATTTTTTAAATTTCAGCATTTTTTTTGTTTTTTTAGTTATAATTACACTTTTTATTTTAATACCGCTCAGGAGGTCTATTATGGCTTTAGATTCGGCTAAAAAAGCAGAAATAGTTGCAAAATTTGCTAGAAAAGAAGGAGATACAGGTTCTCCAGAAGTTCAAATCGCACTTTTAAGTGCAAGAATTTCAGATTTAACAGAACACTTAAAAATCTACAAAAAAGATTTTTCTTCTCGTTTAGGTCTTTTAAAGCTTGTTGGTCAAAGAAAAAGACTTTTATCTTATCTAAAAAGAAAAGATTATCAAGCTTACACTAAATTAATCAGCGAATTAAACTTAAGAGATAAATAAGCCTCGTGCTTATTTATCTTTATATATTTTTTATTATATTTATTTACTACTACTTTAATTTAAGATTTTAAAATTTTGATATTTTATTCACAAGAGTTTCACAATGTGATTTTAGCTTCTAAGCACCTAAAAATAGCACTTTAAGTTTTATGAATAAAAATATTTTTCACATTTAAATTTATTGATTTTTAAAGTTTTTTCACTTTTGCTATAAAAAAACCATCTGCATAGTCATCTGGCAAAACTCTTTTGGCAAATGATAAATCAAACTCATCACTTTTTGAGTAAATAAAATTAACATTAGCTAAATCAAAATCAAGCAATTCTAATTCAAAATTTTCGTTTCTTAATGCATTCTCTAAAACCGCTTCATTTTCTTCTCTTAAAAGTGTACAAGTGCTATACACCAACTCGCCACCATATTTTAAAGCTAGCAATGCTGAATGCAAAAGTTTTTTTTGTAAATTTGCAATTTGCTTAATTTCCTTTGTATTTTTTTGTATTTCAAAACCCATTTTTGCAAAAGTTGAGCAAGGCGCATCAAGTAAAATTTTATCAAATTTCAAAGGACAAGCCTTGCCTATAGTACGTGCGTCTTTTAAGAAGCATTTTACAATTTTAACTTGATAATTTTCCATAGTTTTTTTTAAGGTAAAAAAACGTGTTTTAGATAATTCACAACTTGCTAAATAACCCTCATTTTGCATAAAATTAGCTAAATTTAAGCTTTTTCCACCAGGAGCTGCACACATATCTAGCACATTCTCACCAGCTTTAACACCCAAAGTTTTAGCGCATAAGTATGAAGAATAATTTTGTATATAAAACTTGCCCTCATTAAAAGCTTTCATTGAGCTTAGTTTGCTTTTAAAAATACTAGGTATTTTATAACAATACAAATCAATTTTTTCAAATTTTATATTTTCATTATTTAAAATTTCTTCTAGCTTTTCATTATCAATAAGCAAGGAATTTCTAAAAATATTGACATATTTTTCTTGATTAAAACTTTGAAAGATTTGTTCTTTTTGCTCTTTTGTATAAATTTCATCTAAAGCTGTATTTAAATCAAGCAAGGCCATAAAAATCCTTTAAAAATAAATACGCAGCTAAAGAATCGAGTTTACCATCTTTTTTCTTTAAATTCACCATGCCAAGTTCTTGTGCATTTTTAGAACTAAAACTCTCATCGACAAAAAAAATTTCTTTGTCAAAATCAAGTAAGGATATGAAATACTCTATCCTTTTTCGCATTTCATCTTCACTAGATCCACCCAAAGGAACTCCTACCACTAAAGCATTTACATCATACTCTTTGATATATTTTTTTACCTCATTTGCTGCTTGATTGCGATTTTTTCTAATAATAGCTTCAAGTGGCATAGCTATACTTTTATTAACACACAAAGCAACACCAATACGCTTTAAGCCTATATCTAATGCTAAAGTTTTCATAAGCAAGCTCTTATTTTTACTCCAGATATTTCTACTAAACCCTCAAGTTCATACTCATAAACTCTATCGCCAAATTTTTTTAAAACTTTTTCTAAATCATCTTCATGCTTTAAAAAACTTAACAAATCATCTTCACTTTGTTCATGATGAAGTTCTCCTAACATTCTTACAAATTCTTCAAAATCATGAATTAAATTTGCCTTTTTTGTGGCTAAAGCAAATTTGTTCCTTCGCTTTCATTTTTCCTATGAGGTAATACATATATAGGTTTATTCATACTTAAAGCAAGTCTTGCACTTTGCATAGAACCACTTTTTAAATCAGCTTGAGCTATTATAACAACCTCGCTTAAAGCAATAATAAGTCTATTTCTTAATAAAAAATCATAGGGTTTTGCCTTGTAATTTCCTTCATTTTCACTTAAAACCAAAGCATTTTCATAAATATTTAAAATTTCATTTGTGTTTGCTTTTGGATAAATCTCATCAAGCCCATTAGCAAATATAGCTATGGTTTGAGGATAAGCTATTTTAGCTACTTGGATATCAACCCCCAAAGCATCGCCACTTACCACACAAACCTTAGTTTTTTTTAACAAAGTCACCAATTCAACAAGACAATTTTTAGTATACACACTCATTTTTCTAGAACCTATAACAGCTACTTTTCTAGCATTTAAAAGCTCTAAATTACCTTTATAATAAATCTTTGAAGGTGAATTTAAAAGATTTTTAAAATCTTCAATATTCTCAATAAATTTCATTTAAATATACAAGCTCAACTGAATTTAGCAAATCTTTACTTTGCACCAAAGCCTTAAAAGTCTTTTCTCTTGGATGACCAATAGCGATAGCAAAACCTTTCTTTTTTGCCTCTTCTACTGCTTGTCTGAGTTGGTTTTTAATATATGTTATATCATCTTCATTATCCAAAAAAACATCTCTAGCTATATAAGGCTGTTCAAAATAGCTTACTAAATTTTTGGCTTTAGAATTTCCTATGGTTCTTGAATCAACAAAAATAAAATCATTTTGTTTAAAGGCACTAAATAATTTTTCCATAGCCTGCTTATTTGCAGTAAATAAACTTCCTGTATGGTTGTTAATAAATTTTACTTTTGGAAATTGCTCTTTTACAAAAGCTACGCGCTTGCTTATTTTTTGTATATCATCACTAGGGTGCAAGGTATTTAATTCTGCCTTGTCATATTTTATAGCAGCAAGAGGCAAATGCACCATAAAAAAGTCAAAATCCTTTGCAAGCTCAGCTGTATAAGGATGGCGTTTATCAGGTGGAAAAAAAGATGGGATTAATTTTAAATTTGTTTTTTTAAGCATATCTACATGAGTGTGACTTGCCATATCATCTATAATAATTACTAAACGAGGCTTGGTATTTTTTTGCACTAGGATTTGAGTTTTATTATCCTCGTTTTTATCTGATATATTTTGCTCTTCGTTGTTTAATTCTTTGCTTGTATTTTGATCTATTACTTCTAAAATTAAAGTTTGATTATCCTCTTTAGTTTGATTTAACTCTGTATTTATAGGATTTAAATTTAAAATTTCACTAATATTTTTATCTAAAAATTCTAATTTTTCATTTTCTAAAGTCAAATTTATATCATTAAAACTAAAATTGCTTTCTTGCTCTTTTGTAGGTAGCAATGGTTCTTTTTTGACTATGGTTTGATTATAATCTAAGGTTTTCTTTTCTTCTTTTTTTAAAAACAAAGCTCCAAATGCAAAAAGAAAAATTCCAATTACAACAAGACAAAGCGCTAGAAGCGCTTTGTATTTTTTATTTATAGTTTTCAAATTAGTTTTTATCTTTATCAACTAATTTTTTAGCGCTAATCCAAGGCATCATAGCACGAAGTTCGCGTCCTGTTTTTTCTATCAAAGAATCATTCATCAATTTACGCTCTGCGTGCATTCTTGCAAAATTTGCTCTTCTTTCTAAGATAAAATCTTTAGCAAAACTTCCATTTTGTATGTCTTTTAAAACACCTTTCATAGCCTCTTTAGTTTCTTTGGTAATAATCTTAGGTCCTGTGATATAATCTCCATATTCAGCTGTATTAGAAACAGAATATCTCATATCAGCAATACCGCCTTGATAAATCAAATCTACAATTAATTTCATTTCATGTAAGCACTCAAAATACGCCATTTCAGGTTCATATCCTGCTTCAACTAAGGTTTCAAAACCAGCTTGGATTAAAGCACTAAGTCCTCCACAAAGCACCGCTTGTTCGCCAAATAAATCTGTTTCAGTTTCAGCTTTAAAAGTCGTTTCTATAATACCTGTTCTACCACCACCTATAGCACTAGCATAACTTAAAGCTAAATTTTTAGCATTTTTACTTTCATCTTGGTGGATAGCAATTAAACAAGGAGTACCACCACCTATACTAAATTCATGCCTTACAGTATGACCTGGAGCTTTAGGAGCTATCATAATCACATCTATACCTTTTGGAGCAACAATCTGTCCATAGTGGATATTAAATCCATGTGCAAATGCTAGAGTTTTACCTACCTTTAATTCAGGTTTAATTTCCTCATTAAAAATTTCACTTTGAATTTCATCAGGAGCTAAAATTATAATCAAATCTGCTTCTTTAGTAGCTTCTTTTACACTTTTTACTATAAAATTTGCTTTTTGAGCTTTTGCCCAACTTTGTCCACCCTCTTTTAAGCCTATGATCACTTCTACGCCACTATCTCTTAAATTCATAGCATGAGCATGACCTTGAGAGCCAAAACCTATAATAGCCACTTTTTTTGATTTTATTAAATTGATATCACAATCTTTATCATAATAAATTGACACAGCCATTATGCACTCCTAAAAAATTAAAATTAAAGCAAAGATTATAACTAAAAAATATAAATTTAATCCTTTTATGATAAAATTTAAGTTTTGAAAAATTACTATAAAGAGTATTATGAAAGAATTATTTAATCAACTAAGTTATGGTCTAAATGCTAATGAAATTACCAATAAAAACAAGCAAATAATTAGAGAATTATTAACTTGTGATATTATTAAATTTTATAAAAACAAATATTATTTAAAAGATGGCTTTACTTTTGGTAAAATTGATATTTCTGTTAATGGAACGGGATTTTTAGAAAGTTTTGATCCTGCTTTTAAGCGTGATTTGCTCATAGAAAATAAAAATTTAAAAGGAGCAAATTATGCTGATATAGTTGTGGCAAAATTACTCCCTCTTAAAAAAAAGCGTCCAAGCGCTAAAGTTATTTTAATACTTAAAAGAGCCCACGAAACTTCTTTAGTTATGACTAAAAAATACGGCGAAGCAGTCCTTGGAGTAAATATTCAAACAGGACTTACATGTGCCTTAAAAGCCTCTCAAAAATCCTTAAAAGCTCTGCCTTTAGGAACTATTTTAAAAATAGAAAATCATAATAATAATATCACTGAAGTGATAGGGCATATTGATGATGATTTTGTGGATGAAAAAATTTCCTTAGCACTTTTTAATAAAAATGCAATTTTTGATAATTTATGTGAAAATGAAGCAAAAGCTTATGGAGATAAAGTTGATGCAAGTATGTATCCATCAAGAAAAGATCTTAGAAATTTAAATTTTTGTACCATTGATCCAATTGATGCAAAAGATTTTGATGATGCAATTTATTATGATAAAAATGAACATGCCATTTATGTAGCCATAGCTGATGTAAGCGCTTATGTGCATGCTTATAGCGCCATTGATAAAGAAGCAAGATCAAGAGGTTTTTCGATTTATTTTCCTCATATTGCCATACCTATGTTGCCAAGAGCTTTGAGTGAAAATATTTGCTCACTAAAACCTAATGAAGATAGATTAGCATTTTGTTTTAAAATAAACTTAGATCAAAACAATGAAGTGATTAAAGAAGAGCTTTTTGAGGCTATTATTAACTCAAAACGCCGTTTTAATTACGATGAAGTTGATGAGTATTTACAAACACAAGAAGATTTAGGTGTGATTAATTGGCTTTATGAAGTTTTTAAAATCACTCAAAATTTACGAAAAAAACGATTAAAAAATGCTTGTGAGTTTAAAACCCAAGAGCTAAGAATGACTTTAGATGAAAATAATAAACTCATAAAAACACGCCTTGAAAATGACACGGCCTCGCATAATTTAATCGAAGATTGTATGCTTTTAGCTAATAAAGCTGCAGCAAAACTCATTGATATAGGAGTTTTTAGAAATCACTTAAGTCCTGATTATAAAAAAATAGATCAATTACTAGTTGATCTTTCAACGCTTAGTATAGATATTAATCCTAAAAATAATGTCATAGAATTATTTAAAGACATTCAAGTCTTAGCAAATGAGCTAAATATAAGAGAAGAAGTAGATAAGCTCATCATCAAAGCGCAAAAAAAGGCAGAATATTCTAGTGAAAATGCTGGACATTTTGGCTTAGGTTTTGATAAATATACCCATTTTACAAGTCCTATTAGAAGGTATTCTGATCTTATTTTACATAGACTTTTAAAAGCCAAAATCAACAATGATGAAAAAATGTTTAATTATTTACTTTTGAATATACAAAGCACTTGTGAGGAATTAAGCTTATTAGAAAGAGAGGCGGATAAAGTTGCTTGGCATTTCATGGATAGAAAATTTGCAAGATGGGCAAAGGAAAATATAGGAAAAAGATTTAAAGCTTTGGTAGTAGAAAATCAAAGTTCATTGCAAGTAAAATTAAATGATGAAATTAAAGGAGCTTTGATTACCATCATAGGTTCAAGGGCAAATTTATTAGAAAATGTAGAAGTAGAAATCACTGAAGTGGATATTGTTAGTGCCAAAATTTTTGGCAAAATCACCAAGCATTTTAGTTTAGAAAGAAACCAAAATGTATAAAAATCAACTCCAAAGCTTACTTAATAGCAATAGTTTTCCTAATTTTTTCTTGCTTTATGGAGCGGATAATTTCCAAATAGAACTTTATGCTAAATTTATTAAAGACAAATACTCTTTTGATGAGAGTTTAAGATTTTATTTTGAAGAATATGATTTTAAGCAAGCTTATGATTATTTATCTAGTGCTTCTTTATTTAGCGAGAGAAAACTACTAGAAATCAAAACTCAAAAGAAAATCCCAAGTAAAGAACTCAAGCAACTTTTACAGCTTTGTCAAAATTCGCAAGATAATTATTTTTTACTTGAAATTTACGATGAAAGCTCCAAACAAAGTGAAGCGGAGAAAATTTTTGCTAATAATTTTTGTAGATTTTATAAGGTAAATTCAGCTAAAGAAGGTATGGAATTACTAGCTTTAAAAGCTAAAGAATTAAATATCAATATCACTCAAAATGCTCTTTATGCTCTTTTTTATAATTTTAATGAGAATTTATATTTAGCAGCTAATGAGTTAAATAAATTTAGTGGTTTAAATATCGATGAAAAAATCATTCAAGAGCATTGTTATAGTTTAAGTACTATTAGCTTTGAAAGTTTTTTTGATAAACTGATGCAAAAACAAGATTTAAGAAACGAACTTGAAAATATTTTAGAAAATTATAATGAAATAGCATTGATTAATGCCTTATATGCAAATTTTTCTAGACTTTTTAAAATTGCATTACATGTTAAAATTTATGGAAATTTAGATTTAAAAGAAATTTTAAGCTATGCCCCGCCTATTTCTGTAGCACAAAATCTTCAAAAACAAGCTCTTATGATCAAAATATCACAATATAAAAATATCTTTTTAATACTTTGTAATTGCGAATATGAATTAAAAAAGAATTCTAAAATAGAAAAAAAAGAGTTTTTAATCGCAACACTTTTACAACTTAGTTCCATATTGAAAAGTTAAATTAAGAAAACTTATGGTAAAATAAAATTTGCATTTTATGCAAAATCCTTGCCTAAAAAAATTTTAGGCTTTATATCCATAAGGAGAAATTAAATGAGACATTATGAAGTTTTATTCATATTAAAACCGACACTTACAGAAGAAGAAGTAAGTGCTAAGTTGGAATTCGTAAAAGAAGTCCTTACAAAAAATGGCGCAGAAATTGAAAGCGTAGTTCCAATGGGAACAAGAAAACTTGCGTACAAAATTAAAAAATACGAAAGAGGAACTTATTTTGTGATTTATTTCAAAGCTCCTACAAATTTAATAGCAGAGCTTGAAAGGGTGTTAAGAATCACTGAAGAAGTAATTAGATTTTTAATCGTAAAATATGAAAATAAAAAAGAAATTGCAGCTTGGGAAAAACTAAGCAAAGGTATCAAACAAAATAAAAAAGAAATCAAAGCTAGTGAAAGTACAGAAGGCTAATTAATGTTTAATAAAGTCGTTTTAGTAGGTAATCTTACAAGGGATATAGAGATGCGCTATGCTCCATCAGGTAGCGCGATAGGCTCTTCTGCTATAGCTGTAACAAGAAGATTTAGTACAAATACAGGAGAAAAAAGAGAAGAAACCTGCTTTATCGACATTAGTTTTTTTGGTAGAACAGCAGAGATTGCTAATCAATACCTTAACAAAGGTAGTAAAGTTTTAATTGAAGGTCGTTTGAGATTTGAGCAGTGGAGCGATCAAAATGGACAAAATAGATCAAAACACAGTATTCAAGTTGAGAATTTAGAAATGCTAGGTTCAACTGTACAAAATAATCAACAAAGTAATTTTGACAATCAAAATTATGGTTATAATCAAAATTTTAATCAGCAACAAAGTTTTGACCCTTATGCTCAAGTACAAACTAGAACAAACCCATCTAATACTTATCAAAATCCTCAAAAGGAAGTTCCTATAAAGGAAATTGATATTGATAAATATGATGATGATACAGAATTACCATTTTAAAGGAAAAAACATGGCAGAAAAAAGAAAATATTCACGTAAATATTGCAAATATACAGAAGCTAAAGTTGATTTCATCGACTATAAAGATACAGCATTGTTAAAACATGCTTTATCAGAAAGATTTAAAATCATGCCACGCCGTTTAACAGGTACTAGCAAAAAACACCAAGAAATGGTTGAAGTTGCTATTAAACGTGCAAGACATGTAGCACTTATCCCTTATATCGTAGATAGAAAAGAAGTTGTTACCAATCCTTTTGAGGGACTATAATTATTAAATCAATCCCAAGCTTAAAAGCTTGGGAAAATAAAAGGTTGTCTTATGTTTTCAGATATAGAATCTGAAATTTATGCTATTTTACTTGCTTCTGTTGCTATTATAGCAGTCTTAAATCCTTTTGGAAATCTTCCACAATTTATCGCAATGACTGAAGGTCTAGATGCTGATACGAGAAAAAAACTTTTTAGAAATATCATTTATACTGCATTTTGTATTGTTTTAGTTTTTTTACTTTCTGGACCGTTTATTATGAAATATTTATTTAAAATAGATATTAATGATTTACGAGTTGCGGGTGGTTTAATTTTAATCATTATGAGTACTAAAAACTTACTTTTTACTCCATCAAGTTCTCAATTTCAACATTATCAAGGATTAAGTCATAAAGAATTATTGAAAAAAAGTATAGTTCCAATGGCATTTCCTATGCTAGTAGGACCTGGAACACTTTCAACGATAGTGGTTATTTCAGAAGATCAAAATTTAGCTATAGCTATAGCTTCTGTACTACTTACCTTTGCTTTTATTTTTGCTTTATTTCACTTTTCAGCTACCATTGAAAAAGTCATAGGAAAGCTTGTACTTTATGTTTTTTCACGTATTGCTTTAGTTTTTATTATGGCTATGGGGGTAAAAATGATAGCTATTGGAGTTCAAACTTACATTCAATCTAATTTAGGATAAACAAAAAAAACTTTTTTGTAAAAACACTTCTTCATTTACCGCTTTATTGCCATTTAGTAACACACTAATATTTACAGCTATAATGCTTTTTGCATTAGCATCATTTGCTATCAATTTATATCCTTTACACTCACCTAAAGGATAAGCATAATCAATTCGTATTTTTATATTATTATATTCAAAATTATATTCATTTAAACATTCTTTACCCTCTAAATAGGCTTGATATAAAAAATATTTAGAAAGCTCTCTTTTGCATCATAAAGCAAAATCTTTCCTTGAGTATAAAGAGTTAAATCTTTCATAATTCTTGGAGAATATGAAGAAATTTTTATTATAAATACCATAACAAAAGAGATAAATAAAATAAAAGATATTGTATAAACCATAGCAAACGATTTTTTCATAAAAACATCCACTTAAATAAACATTCATTTTGACTTTTATCGCATATTAAAACTTTTAGCGCCTTATCATCTTGCTTGAAAATAAGCTTTGAAATATTTTGAGCTAGTAAAAAAGATCGTTTGTTATGATTTAAATCATCTATTTGCATATAAATATTTTCATTTTCTAAATATACCCTAACATAAGCATATAAAATAGTATAAAATCCACTAAATTTCTCATTATTAAAATGGACTTTCTCTCTATCATTCACTAATGCTTTATAAATTTTTGAATTTTTTATATCATAAAAATACATATAATCATTAGCATATATTTTTAACTTTTTTTCACTATGCATATCTTTATAATTACTTAAAAATCCTTTAGAACTTCCATTTTCTATAAAATGTAAATTGCTTTTTGGACTAAAAAACTTTCATTGTTTTCTAAAATAATGCCACTAAAATTTAATTTTTTTAACGATATATCATAAAAAATATCATCATTTGCACTCATATAGCATTCAAAAGAACTACTTGTCAATGTCACATTTAAACAAGAATGATAAATTTTTTCCATACCAAGCAAAGTTTGGTTTAAATTTAAAAATACCATGTTGGAATTTTTAAATTTGTAACTATGATTATAAAGATGTATGGCCGGATTGCTTAAGATAACAATTAATACACCCAAGATAACAAGGCTTAGTGCAAGCTCTAATAAACTAAAAGCTTTTTTCATCTATAAAAGCTTCTTTGTAGGATAAATCTTTTATTTTTAAAGATTTAAGTTTAAACTCATCATTAGTGTATTCTAAAAAGTTATAAGTATTTATATTTACTTCTTTTGCTTTATATGAAGGATTTTGCATAAATAATTCTTTTTCTTCATTAAAAAGGATTTGATTTTGCCATATAACATTTAAAGATTTATTTGCAAATATAAGATAATAAGATCCAAAAACAAAAGATAAAATTACAATACAAAAAGCAAGCTCTAGGAGACTAAAAGCTTGCTTCATTTATTTAAACTTGCATTAAAAGCTTCAAAAAAAGCACCGCGTAAAGCTCTTTTTTCTAAAGCCTCAACCCCTCTTATAGTAACCCCTGCTGGAGAACAAATTTTTTCTTTAATAATAGCAGGATGTGTATAATTAAATAAAGTACTAAAGCTTTCAAAACTTGCACGAGTAAGCTCATAGCTAAGCTCATTTTTTAAACCATTTTTCACACCTGCATTTGCTAAACTTTCTGCCACCAAAGCCAAAAACGCAGGAGCGCACCCACTTAAAACCATAGCCACATCAAATTCTTTTTCATTTTGCAAACTTATGGCTTTACCAAAAGTATTTAACAAAGATAAAATTTCATCTTTATATAAATCATTTTCCATCAAATACGCAGTCGCTGAGGCTTTAAATTCAGCTGCTATATTTGGCATAATTTTTATATAATTTTGTGCATCAATACAATGAAGTTGCTCAAAAGTAGTATTTGCTAAAACTGAAATAAGCCATCTTGCCTTGCCTTTTAATTTAACAGCTACTTCTTCTAAAGCATAAGGTTTAAATGCTAAAATAACATTTTTATCTTCTAAATTAAATTCTTTATAAGATAAAACTTCTAAATTTAAGCTACTAGCTTTTTTTAAATCCCTAGCAACAATAACTACTTTATAAGTATCTTTCAAACCTTTAGCTATAGCACTTGCCATAGCACCATTTCCTAAAATATAAATTTCAGACATTATTTTGTTTGTTTAATAAAAGCTGAAATCTTTTCAGATTGAAAATAATTAGGATATTTGCTTGTATCTAAAATCACTTGTACTAAAGAATTATTATCATAATTCATCACAACAGGTGCTAAAAAATTAACCGTAGATTCTTCTAACGGCTCATTAATAGCCACTATAACAAATACACCAAAATTAGTTTGTTCATTTAAAACTAATAATTCTTGATAATAATCAGGTACTTCAAAATCATAATCAGGACGGATCATATAAGGATCAATCATCACAAAAGAAAAATCTTTACCATCAAGGCTTTTAAGTCTATAAAAAACCTCATCTATTTTATAAAAGTTCATATTTTTGGTATCTTCAAACCCCAAAATAGGACATTTAACTTCTAAGTTCATTTTGCCTCCTAAAATCTATTGACTAAGAAATTACAACTCATAAAGCAATTTTAGTTCCAACTTTTTCAATTGCGCTAATTAAAACTTTTTGATTATAATTTTAATTTAAAAATTAACATTTTCATAAACATAAAAACACTATAATTGTAAATTATTAAATTTATAAGGTAACACCATGAAAAAACTTTTTATTTTTTCGCTTATTATCGCAGGTTTATTTTTAGGAGCATGTAGCTCAAAAAAAGCCGAAGATTTATATAATCTAAGCTCTATGGAATGGTATCAACAAATTATAAAAGATTTACAAGAAAAAAATCTCGAAACAGCTGATAAACACTATACCTCAATGGCGGCTGAGCATATTGCTGATCCATTATTAGAACAAACTTTACTTATATTAGCTCAAGCTCATATAAGCGAAGAAGAATATGAAATGGCAAATTTTTATCTTGATGAATATTTAAATAAATTTGGTGATTCAAAAAATGTAGCTTATATAAGATATTTAAAAATCAAAGCCAAATTTGACTCTTTTGCTGTACCAAATCGCAACCAAGCACTAATGCTAAAAACAATAGAAGAAATCAATGAATATAATCAAAACTACCCTAATGTGCAATATAATGATTTAATTGATACCATGCTTACTAAATTTAATCTTGCAGTTTTTTACCTTGATACAAGCATAGCAGAGTTGTATAAGAAAAAAAATAGAGAGCAAAGCTATGAAATTTATAAGCAAAAAATAGAAAATTCCGATTTTAATAAAATCGATATGATTAAACCAGAACTTCCATGGTATAGAAAAATATTTGAAGAAGGTATAATGTAATGAAATTAGAAAATACTCAAAACTATCCGACAAAACTTCCTGTTCTTGTAGAAGATGAGCTTTTTTTATACCCTTTTATGATAACACCGATTTTTTTAAATGATATGCAAAATATCAAAGCCTTAGATACTGCTTTACAAAATGAGAGCATGATTTTTGTAGCACCATCAAAAATTGAAGGTGGGCGTGGCTTTGATGATATTTATGATTGCGGGGTAATAGGGACTATAATGAGAAAGGTTCCGTTGCCTGATGGTAGAATTAAAATTTTATTTCAAGGCTATGCTAAAGCTAAGATTATTGAGAGAATTTCAGATGATCCCTTACTTGCTCTAGTTGATTTAATCCACCAAGAACCATTATGCAACACAAAAAAAGAAGCAATTATCGAAGTAGTAAGAGAAAAAGCCAAAGCTTTATCGACTGTGAGTCATTATTTTCCACCTGATCTTTTAAGAACCATAGAAGAAGATGTTGAGCCTAGTAGAATTTGTGATTTAATACTAAATTCTATCAAAATCAAAAAACAACAAGCATATGAATTTTTCATCGAAACTAATTTAGAAACCAAGCTTTTAAATTTAATTGATTATTTAGCTAAAGAAATTGAAGCAAATAAAATTCAAAAAGAAATCAAAAACAAAGTTCATTCTAAAATAGATAAAGTCAATAAAGAATATTTTTTAAAAGAACAACTCAAGCAAATTCAAAGAGAGCTTGGGAGTGATATACAAAAAGAAAGTGAAGTAGAAGAATATAATAAAAAATTAGAAAAGAAAAAAGCTTTTATGTACGAAGAAGCTTACAAAGAAATCAAAAAACAAATTCAAAAATATGAAAGAATTCATCAAGATAACTCAGAAGCCTCTATGGTACAAACTTATATAGAAACAGTTTTAGATATACCTTTTGAGCACTCTTCAAAGAAAAAGCTTAATTTAAAAGATGTGTCTTTACAGCTTAACAGTGATCATTATGCATTAGAAAAACCAAAAGAACGTATTGAAGAATACTTTGCAGTTAAAGAGCTTTTAGAAAAACGTAAAATTAAAGATAGAGATGGTGCTAAAGTCATCTTGTGTTTAGTTGGGCCTCCAGGTGTTGGTAAAACTTCTTTAGCAAATTCAGTCGCAAAAGCATTAAAAAGAGAATTAGTGCGCATAGCTTTAGGTGGTTTAGAAGATGTTAATGAATTAAGAGGACATAGAAGAACCTATATAGGAGCTATGCCAGGACGCATTATACAAGGACTTATAGAGGCAAAACAAAGTAATCCTGTGGTTGTACTTGATGAAATTGACAAACTAAGTCGTAATCACAGAGGAGATCCAAGTGCAGTTTTACTTGAAATCTTAGATCCTGAGCAAAATACTAAATTTAGAGATTATTATCTAAATTTCAACATCGATCTAAGTAAAATCATTTTCATAGCCACCGCAAATGATGCTAGTTTAATCCCACCTGCTTTAAAAGATAGAATGGAATTTATAGAACTTAGTTCCTACACCCCTCAAGAGAAATTCCAAATAGCCAAAAACTATCTCATACCAGATGAGATAAAAAAACATGGATTAAAAAAAGAAGAAATAAGTTTTAGTGATGATGTTATAGAATTAATAGTAAATGAATATACTAGAGAATCAGGTGTAAGAAATTTAAGAAGAAAAGTTGCAGAAGTTTGCAGAAAGTGTGTTAAAAAACTTCTTTTAGAGGAAAATACTAAACACATTCAAATCAATACTGAAAATTTAAAAGATTTTTTAAGTAAGAAAGTCTTTGAGATAGAAAAACATGAAAAAGAAAACAAAATCGGTCAAGTAAATGGACTTGCGTGGACTGCAGTGGGTGGAGATGTTTTAAAAATAGAAGCTATTAAAATCAAAGGTAAAGGCGAGTTAACTCTTACAGGAAGTTTGGGTGATGTGATGAAAGAATCAGCAAAAATTGCTCAAAGTCTTATTAAAAATTTAATTGATGAAGAACAAATCAAAACGCCAAAAAATCTTTTTTATAAAAAAGATGAAAGCATTTATAATCAATACAATCTTCATATTCATGTTCCAGATGGTGCAACACCAAAAGATGGGCCAAGTGCAGGTATAACAATCACCACAACTATTGCCTCTATTTTTAGTGACAAAAAAGTAAGATCTGATGTTGCAATGACAGGAGAGATTGACTTAATGGGCAATGTTTTACCAATAGGTGGTTTAAAAGAAAAATTAATTGCTGCTTATAAAGCTGATATTAAAACAGCTATTATTCCACATAAAAACTACGAAAGAGATTTAAAAGATATCCCAGAGGAAGTAGTAAAAAATATGAAAATAATTGGGGTAAAAACTTTAAATGAAGTATTAAAAATAGCTCTTGTGTAAAAACTAGAAGCTTATTAAGCTTCTAGTTTATCCATAATTAATTTACTATCTTTTTCTAACTCTCTTATGTCACTAATAATTGAATCATAATCTTCTTTTGAAATATTTTCTTTTTTAGCTATTTCTATAGCTTTATTTGCAAAGTGTTGTATTTTTTCGCTCTTAGAATCCATTTCATTTTGAGAGATTAAAGGGCAGAAAATACTTTTTGCATCTTCATCTTTATATAGACTAGAGATTGGATCAAGATTTTATAGATTTTGCTGAGAACCATTAAGAGTTAGATAAACATCTGATTTATATAAAATATGATCTATTTTCATAGCCAATAAAGTCAAATCAGAAGCAAAATTAACAAATTCTTTTCCTAAATGAGAGCTTTTATCCTCTAATTCTCTAAATGCTTCGCTAAAATCAGCGATTTTACTATTAGAAGAATTTGCAATATCAAATACCTTTTCACTATTTTCTTGTATTGAGTCAATTTCTTGATTCATTACTTGAATTGCCAAGGTAATCTCGCCAGTTGCTTTTTGTGTTTTTTCAGCAAGTTGTCTTACCTCATCTGCAACCACAGCAAAACTCCTTCCATGTTCACCCGCACGAGCAGCCTCAATAGCCGCATTTAGCGCAAGAAGATTATAGTTTGATCTGCTATATCTCTAATAACTTCTACAATTGCATTAATACTCTGAGCATTAGATGCAAAAGTATCAACAGCTTTTTTACTCTCATCGGCCACTTGCATCATAGAAGAAATCGAATCTTGCAAATTGCCCACTTCTAAACCATTCTTTTGAGCAGTATCTGATATTATTTTAATATCACCAAAAACTTCCCTCATCAACTTAATAATACCATTTAAAGCAGAAGATAAGTCATTTAAATTTTTATTTTGACTATTTAAACTCAAATCCATCAATTCTCTTGATAAAGCATTTTTAAAAACAGATTTTCCTGTTTTTTCTATATCATCTAAAGCTTTATTGATAAAGTTAATATTATGAATAAAAATTCCTTTTAAACCTTCAGGAATAGCTCTTCTAAAATACTCACCCTTTTGAGAACAAGCAATAGAGGTATTAATTTCTCTCAAATAAGCTTCTAAGCCATCTATAGTATTATTAAGATTATCTGCAATTTCTTTAAGTTTTTTATTGCTACATTTAATATATACAATTCTTGAATTAAAATTACCATTTTTTAATTCTCTGCTAAGATCTAAGATTTATCACTAAATTGATCTTCTTTTTTAAAACAACAAAAGCAAAAGCAAATAATAATAACAAAGCCAAAGAAAACCCAAAAGAAATAAAATCCATAAAATATATAGAATTTGCACAAGATAAAATACCCAGACCAATACCAACTAATACTATATTTTTCATCAACATCCTTTTATTTTTGAATTTGCATTATTAATTCATTGTAGCTCATCCCATAAGATTTTACTACAGCATTTAGTTCTTCAAGTCCTGCTTTTATACCGCCTTCCTTTTCTTTTCTTATAAGAACTTTATAAATTTCTTCTATTGTTTTAACAGCCTCTGCTTTAGGCTTTCTTCGAATAATAATTTAAAATATTTTTATTAGAATCACAAGAAGCTGTTATGTTTGCAAAAACCCAATAATCATTAAATTTTGTTTTATTTTTTACAAAAGCAAAAACCTCTCTTTTCATTTGAATATTATCCCATAAATATTTAAAAACAGTTCTTGGCATATCAGGATGACGCATAATACTATGAGGTTTATATAAAATTTCATCAATTTTATAATCAGAGTATTTTAAAAATCCTCATTGGCATAGATAATTTCACCTTTTAAATTGGTTTTTGATGTTATTAAAACATCTGAAGTTAGAACTTTTTCCAAAGACATAGATAAATTCCTTAAATTTAAATTAATCAGACTGATTATACCTTTTTTTGTAAAAACATTTTTTAAATATTTTTATAAAATTATTTTTGAAGCTCTAAAATTAACTGGTTATAACTCATACCATAAGAATTAACTATCTTTATAAATTCATCCACTCCAGCTTTTATACCTCCAGTTTTTTCAGCTTCTAATAAAACCTTATAAACTTGCTCTATAACTGGTATAGCCTCTCTTTTAGGTTTTCTTCTTACTGAATAATAATTTATAATCAAATGAAGCTGTAACATTAGTAAAAACCCAATAATAATCATTTTGTTTGGTTTTATTTTTTACAAAGGCAAAAATTTCTTTTCCATCTTGTATATAATTCCACAAACATTTAAAAACCGTTTTTGGCATGTCAAGATGACGCACAATATTATATTGGTTTATACAAAATCTCATTCATTTTATAACCAGCATATTTTAAAAAATCATCATTAGCATAAATGATATCTCCTTTTAAATCTGTTTTAGAAGTTATTAGTGTATCTGGTTCTAAAATTTTTTCTTGCGACTTTTTTCCTTATTATTTATTTACAAAATATTATATTTTATTTATTATAAAATTTCATTAAAATTAAAACCTTTATCATAAAGTATTTTTCTAACTAATTCTTGATGCTCCTTTCCTTTGGTTTCTAAAGTAATCGAAATCATCGCATCGCCGTATTCAAGCTTAGTTGAAAATCTATCGTAATCAATTTTAACTATATTAGCTTGAGCTTCTTTAATAGCATCGCTTAAAGCACTCAAAGCACCTGGCTTATCAATCAAAGTAACATTAATAAGCATTTTTCTAAATGCTTTAAACAAACCTTTTTCTATAATAATATTTAACATTTGCACATCAATATTTCCACCACTTAAAATCACACCGATTTTTTTATGGTTTTTCAAATCTATTTTTTTATGCAAAAGTGCGGCAACTGCTGATGCTCCTGCTCCTTCAACTGTAATTTTATGCTTTTCAAGTAAATACAATACTGCATTAGCTATTTCTTCATCATCAACTTGAATAAAATCATCAACACATTCAAGAATAATATCAAAATTAATTTTATTCACATCACGCACTGCTATACCATCAGCTATGGTTCTAACAGCTTTTGAATTAATCATTTTTTTACTTTTAAAACTCTCATACATCGCAGGAGCTCCCTTAGCACTCACTCCGATAACTTTTATAGCAGGATTAATTTGCTTAGCAGCACTTGCCACTCCACTAATCAAACCTCCTCCACCAACTGGAGCCAAAATCATATCTAAATCACTTATTTCATCAAGCATTTCAAGCATTAAAGTACCCTGCCCTGCTATAATACTTTCATTCTCAAAAGGATGAATAAAATTTAAATGATGTTCTTTAGCATAATTTAGTGCATAAGCATAAGCCTCATCAAAATTATCTCCTTTTAAAATCACTTTTGCACCTAAATTTTTAGTCGCACTTACTTTTAATAAAGGCGTAGCTTCAGGCATAACAATCACAGCTTCTATGCCAAATTTTTTAGCACTAATTGCTACTCCTTGCGCATGATTCCCTGCACTTGCAGCTATTACACCTGCTTGTTTTTGTTCTTTAGTTAAATTAGCTATTGTATTATAAGCTCCTCTAATTTTATAAGCACCCGTTTTTTGCAAATTTTCACATTTTAAAAAAACATCAGTTTCTAAAAACTCACTCAAAAAAGAAGAGTACACAAAAGGGGTTTTTAATACAAAATCTGCGATTTTTTGTTTTGCTTGATAAATTTTATTTAATTCAACCATGATTATCCTTTTTGTAGTTCTATTTTAATACAACGATCTTGAACGCAATTTATACCATATTTTTTACATTTTTGCATTATCTCTTCATTGATAATGCCAAGTTGCATCCAAAAATTTTTAATCTTTTTACTCAAAAGGTCCTCAAAAATTTCATTTGCAAAACTTGCTTTTCTAAACATCACAACCGTATCAACTTCAAAAGGGATTTCTTTTAAATTTCTATAAACTCTTTCATTTAAAATAAAATCTTCTTTAGGATAGATGGGATAAATTTTATAACCTAAATCTTGTAAATATTTACTTACAAAATGGGAAGGTTTATCTTGGTTAGGACTAAGTCCTATGATAGCTATATTTTTCATAGTACTTAGTATTTTATAACTATCACACAATGCTTTTTCCTTTTTAAAACATTGTATCTAAAATCAAATTAATAAGAAGCTTTTTTTACAACCAATAAACAATACAAAATCAAAGCCATTGCAACTAATAAAGCACAAAAAGCATAAACATTAGCAAAACCTATACTTGGCTCTATAATCCCTAGCAAATAAGGACTCACTCCTATACCAAAATCTAAGGCTATAAAAAATGTAGAATTGGCCAAACCCATTTTTTCTTTAGGTGCAAGTTTTATAGCTAAAGCTTGAGCGCTTGAAGTAGCATTAGCATAACCTAGCGCGCAAAAAACTCCAGCTAAAATAATCATATAAAAATTTAATGCAAAAGCAAGCAAAAGCAAACATACTATAAAACTCAAAAAGGAAAAAATCATCACAATGTTAGCACCATATTTATCAAACACTTTACCAGCAAGTGGTCTAAAAATCATAGAAAATCCAGCATATACCACAAAAAACATAGATCCAGCAAAAGCTAAATTTAAACTTTGGGTATAAGTACTCATATAAGCCACAATAGCACCAAAAGGACATGCAAGTAAAAAGGTTACTAAGGCTAAATTTAAAACTGATTTTTCAAAATAATTATAAATACTAAATTTTCTTTTTATATGATGATGTTTTTTAAATCTTCTTACTTTTAAAAAAATAGATAAGATTAATGCAAAGACAATACTCAAACAAGCTATTAAAAAACTAAGCCAAAATTGATTGATAGAGTCAAGTTTTATAGCCAAAAAAGGACCTAAAGCTGAAGTTAAAACAACGCTTGTAGCATAATATCCTATACCAACTCCTCTTTTATTGCTAGGTATTATCCTAGCAATAGCTGCCCCACACGCACAAGAACAAATTCCATAACAAACCCCTGCTAAAAAGCGTATCAAAATCAAAAAATATACATTATAAAATTTCAAATATAGCAAATTAATAAAAAGATAAAACAAAAGTGAAAACACTATAACCTTTTTTATATTAACATCATCAATTATAGAACCAAAATAAAGCCTAGAAAGCAAAGCGCCTATAACAAAAGCTCCCATAATAAGACCTGCAGTGCTAGTTTGAAGGTTTAAAACACCTAAAACATAATCAGTACTAGAAATAGTACTCATATAAAAAACAAGACAAATAGCAAAATTTATCCCAAAAATACAGAAAAAATTCACATTAAATAAATTATATTTTTTACTTAATCCCATAAAAAACCTTTTAAATTTTCTCATTGATATAATCAAGTAATTTTAAAAGTCTTTCTTGATCTTTTACATCTAAGATATCTAAAATTTTTCTTTCATATTTTCTTATACAAGCATTTGCGTCTAAAAAAATTTCTTTACCTTTAGCACTTAAAGTGATGATTTTTTCTCTTTTATCATCTGCTTTTAAAAACTCTATATATTCAAGTTTTGCTAATTTAGAGACAACTCTAGAAAGTATAGCTTTATCCATCTGATAAAACTCACATATTGGAGCTAAAGTACTATAACCATGCCGATTTAAATACACAAAAACCCTCCAATCGCTTGATTTTAATCCAAAGGGTTTTAAAATTTCATTGACTTTATAGAGTATTTTTCTATTTGTATAGGTAATTTTTTGAAATAAAATGAGAAATCCTTTATAAAAATTAATTGATTAAATCAACTATTTTCATAATAACAAAGCTTGTATAAATTCTAACTTATACTAAGCTTTTATTCTTAAATGCACCCCGCATTCAAGATGAGGAGTATTAGCAAATTGATCAAAAAAGGCCAAATTTAAAATTTCATGACTTTGACATAAGATTTCAAGATTTTCTTTTAAAGTGATAGGATTACACGAAATATAAATGATATTTTCATAATTTTTAATAAGTTCAATCACGCTTAGATCAAGCCCTGCTCTTGGAGGATCAACCAAGACATGAGATATTTTAAAGCTATCTAAATCTATACCTTTTAAACGGTTAAATTCTCTTTCTTTTTTCAAAGCTTGACTCAACTCTTCACTAGAAAGCCTTGTAAAAGTTATATTTTCAATAGAATTTAAAACGCAATTTTTTAAAGCAAATTCGATATTTTTTTTAGAAATTTCAGTTGCTAAAACTTTGTTAAAATTTCTTGCTAAAGCTATGGTAAAATTTCCATAACCACAATAAAGCTCTAATAAATCTTGTTTAAAATCACTCTCAACACAAGATACAACCCATTCAATCATTTTTTCATTGATATAAGTATTAGGCTGGATAAAACAATCATTATTAAACTCATATAAAAATTCATTTGTATTGATTTTTAAAGCTTGTCTTAAATTTTCACCATTAAATACAAGTTTTTTACCCCTACTTCTTGCTATGAGCTTGAGATTTAATTTTTCTGCTAATTTTTGTAAATCTTGTGTAATTAGCTCTATATTTTTATGGAAAAGTAAAGTTATACTTAAATCTAATTTTGTAGCTAAAAACTCTACTCCAAAAAGCTTATGTTTTAAATTTTCATTTAGATTATTTAATAAAATAGGCATATATTTTTGAATTTTTTCATCTGCTATATCAAATTTTTCAATAGGATTTTTTTTCTTATTTTCAAACATTGCATAAGAAATTTCCCCATTTTCATGATGATATATAGAAAACTCTGCCCTAGTTCTATAGGCTTTTAAAGGTGATTTAAAGCACTGAATTTCTTTATCATATAAAGAAGAAAACAATGCTTTATTTAAAGCAATTTTTTCTTCAAAATGCATTTACGCATCTACCTTTTTGCCAACCACAAAAAGTAAAGCTATCATAGCTAAGATTCCAAAAACAAGTCCTAGCCATACATTAAGTCCTAGTGCCACTGGCAAATAACCACAAAGTATACTAATAGCACAAACACTCAAAGCATAAGGCATTTGCGTACTAACATGAGCTAAAAGATCACACTTACTTCCCATAGATGAAAGTATAGTTGTATCAGAAATTGGCGAGCAATGATCTCCAAAAATAGCTCCTGTTAAAACCCCTGAAATATTAATAATCATATATTGGTGCAACTCTGCTCCGCTTAATTCATTATGAACACCAACGGCCATAGCTAAAGGAATAGCTAAAGGCATTAAAATACCCATAGTCCCATAACTAGTTCCTGTTGAAAAAGATATAATAGAAGCAAAAATAAAAATTGCTGTAGGAAGCAAGTAAATAGGTGTTTTATCTGAAAATAAATCAATTAAATATTTAGAAGTTCCTAAATCCTTAATCACAGAAGCTAACGACCATGCACAAAGTAAAATAATCACAGTCATAATCATAGTCCTCCAACCATGAGTCCAAACCGCAATAGCTTCTTTTAAAGTAAATATTTTTCTATACATTCCTAAAATAATAGCTACTATGGTAGCTAAAAGTGCTGCTTGAAATAATACAACAGAAGCATCGGCTGCGCCAAAAGTTTCTCTAAAAGCAAATAAACTAAGCGGTACTGCATCTATTTGTGCTTTAATACTTGCATCATCTAGAGCATTATAACCACTAAAATAAAAACCTATAAATGAAAATACAATCAAAACAGCTAAAGGTATAATAGCATTAGAAGCTTGTAATTTTACATGCTCTTTTGGCTCTAAAACCTTATCTTCTATATTATCAATTTGCTCATGACCATGAGAAAATTTACCCGCTCTAGCTCTAAGCTCAGCTTTTAACATAGGTCCAAATTCCCTACCTGTATAAATAGTCAAAACAACAAAAATCAACATAAAAAGATTATAAAATCTATAAGGTAAAGTTTGTACAAAGATTTCAAAAGCATTGATTTCTTCTTTTACTATACCTAAATGTGCAAAAGTTGCATTATCGATTAGATCATATCCGCTACGAATTAAAGAAATTTCAAGTCCTATCCAAGTAGAAATGATAGCAAGACCGGTAATTGGCGCTGCAGTTGCATCCATAATAAAGGCAAGTTTTTCACGGCTTACTCTAAATTTATCTGTCACTGGACGCATGATAGGACCTACGATTAATGAATTAGCATAATCATCAAAGAAAATAAAAATCCCCATACACCAAGTAGCAAATTGCGAGCTTTTTACTTGCTTAGCTTTAGTAGAAAGCCAAACAGCTACAGCCTTGGTACCTCCTGTTTTTGTAATAAGAGCTACAACCCCACCTATAGTTAAAACTTGTAGTAAAATCCCTGCATTACCAGGGCTTGCCATAGCATTTACCACTTTAGAAATAAACCCCGTAAAAGAAGCTATGATAGCATGATAAATGCTATTTTCAATAAGTCCCAACATAAAAGTACCACTTAATGCACCAATAAACAACGAAAGCACCACATCTTTAGTAATAAAAGCTAAAATAATAGCTATCACCGGTGGCAAAAGCGTCCAAACTCCAAAAAGTTCTGCATTTGCTTGTGCATCAGCAAATAACAATAAAGGAGCTAATAATAAATAAAAAATTTTCATATTTTTCCTTAAGTTTTTATATTTTCTCGCTAAAAGTTCCTGCCCATGTTTGAGTCACAGGCATAAGTTCGATTTCGTTAATATTAATATGCTCAGGCAAGCTAATAATAAAAGTAATAATTTTTGCTATATCTTCAGCTTTAATATATTTAGTATTTTCATAAACCTCATCAGCTTTTTTAATATCACCTTTAAATCTCACTTCACTAAATTCAGTCTTACAAAGTCCTGGAGCAATATTTGTTACCTTTATATTGCTTCCGCGCAAATCCGTTCTTAGGGCTTTAGAAAATTGTGCCACAAAAGCTTTCGTACCACAATAAACATTACCTCCATAATAAGGCACATTTGCCGCAATTGAGCCAAGATTAATTACATGAGCATTTTTTGCTTTTCTAAGTAAAGGTAAAGTAGCTCTTGCTATATACAAAAAACCTTTGATATTAGTGTCTACCATAGCTTCAATATCTTCAATATCCAAAGAATCAAACTCATTTAAACCCAAAGCAAGACCTGCATTATTAACAAGTAAAGAAATATTTTTTAAATCTTTAGGTAAATTTTCAATTGCTGTAAAAACTGCTTGTTTATCCCTGACATCAAGCACAATAGGATAAATTTTATCCCCATAAAGCTCTTGTAATTTTTCTAATCTTTCTTTGCGTCTTGCTATGGCTATAACCTTATAATCAAGCTCTATTAAGGCTTTTAAACTCTCTAATCCAAATCCTGAGCTTACCCCTGTGATTAAAGCAGTTTTCATGGTTGCGCCTCTTCATATAACATCAAATTTTCATTTTCTTTTAAACCAAGTTTTTTTAAAAATTTAATATTTTGTTCTTTTTTTGCAATAATGGCAAAATCAAGAGCATTAAATCCTAAATCATCTATTTCTTTATAATTAGCTTTGTAATCTATAAGCAACTTAAGCATTTTTACATCTGCATAATTTGCTCCGTGCATAAAAATATTTTTAGAAGTATGCTCAAGCGCACATAAGGTGATAAAATATGGCGTATTGCTTCCCATACTAGCAATAGAAAGCTTTTCATTATCATTAATGTATTTTTGATTTACATTTGCACCATTTTCAAGCAAAAGCTTGGCAACTTTATAGTTGTTATATTCAACAGCATAAAACAAAGGTGTTTTCCCAAAAGAATTTTTATAATCAACCACCGCTTCATTTTCAAGCAAAACCTTGACATTTTCTGCATTATCTAGTGCAAAAAATAAAGCAGATTCATAACCTTCATTTATTTTTACACCTAATTTTATAAATTCTCTTATAATCTCACTTTCTCTATTATTTAACAAGGCTGATTTAAAACCATTGTTTAATTCTAAATTGCTAATTTTTTTAGTATAAATATACTCTTTAATCTGCTCTAAAGAATTATTTTTATTAGCTACAAATTTTTCAAAATCTGAAATATCTTTAAAAATTTTAGTCTCGCCAACTGCCCAATTTAAAAATTCGTTCAAAGCATTACTAGCAAAATAAATAGCACTTGCTTTATCTAGGTTAAATTCGTTTTGAAAATACTTAGTTAAAGGATTAATCGCATTATTATATTCTTTCCAAAATTCCTTAAAAAGTTTAAAATTTCCTATGCTTTGATAAGCCCAAAATCTAAAATACGCTTTTAATTTTGCAAATTTTTCTTCAAGTATTATAGGGTCTTGTAAAGTCTTTTGATAGCCTTGTGGATCAAGTGCAATTTCTAATAATTTAAAATCAAATTTTCTCAAATCACTAAAATATTCCCCACCCATACAAGCACTATTGCTTCCTCTAATTTCATTAGCAAGCTCATATAATCTTTTTGTGATTTGATGGTTTTTTAAAGAAAAAGCACAATTTAAATCCACTTGAGCAAAATCTTGTGTATTTTTTGGCTCAAATTCTTTGAAAAAATCAGCCTTATTTTCCTTAACATACTCACAACTATAATCCAAAGCTAAAGCATTTAAACTTATAATCAAACCAAATAATAAAATCTTCAAATATTTTCCTTGAATATAAATTAAATCACTATTTTAACTAAATTTTTGCTTTAATAACAATTAATTAATTTAAAATTCATACAATGCTTGCTTTTAAAATAAGGAAAAATATGTATCAAAGTTTTTATAAAGCTAGTTTTGCTTATATTCTTTTACAAAGTGATAAAGATAAGCTTATTAATGTTGATTTTACTATACATGAGCCTGATTTTACCAAAGATAAGCACCTTGTTTTAGAACAAGCCTTAGAAGAACTAGACCTTTATTTTAACAAAAAGCTTTTTGCTTTTAACACTCCCCTAGCTCTTCAGGGAAGCGAATTTGAACAAAAGGTATATAAAGCTTTGGTAAAACTTCCTTATGGACAAACTAAAACTTATCAAGAAATTGCTTCTTTTATCAATCATCCAAAAGCTTTTAGAGCAGTAGGCAATGCAAATTCTAAAAATAAACTTGCAATTTTTATACCTTGCCATAGAGTGGTAGCTAAAAATCACTTAGGTGGATATAATGGTGGTTTATTTATCAAAGAAGCTTTACTTAAATTAGAAAGTGTGCTTTAAAATGCCAAGTTTATTACTAGCAAGTTTTATTTGGGCTTTTTCTTTTCCATTAATTGGGCATTTTATTACCTTGGAAATGGATAGTTTTTTTGCAGCATTTGCAAAAGTTTTTTTGTCTTTATTAGTATTTTTACCTTTTTTAAAATTTAAGCTAAATTTGCATTTAAAATTAAAACTCATAAGCATTGGAGCTTTGCAACTTGGCGTGATGAATTTATTTTATTATCATTCTTTTTTATATTTAAGTGTAAGCGAAGTGGCACTTTTTACTATCTTTACGCCTTTTTATGTTGTACTTTTTTATGGACTTTTTTCAAAAAATCTTAGATATTTATATTTCATAAGTATTTTTATATGTATTATGGGTGCTTTTGTAGTTAAATTTGATAATATTAACTCTAATTTTTTATATGGATTTTTACTTATTCAAGGGGCTAATTTAGTATTTGGAGCTGGACAAAGTTTTTATAAAATTTTATTAGAAAAAAATGCAAATTTAAGCCAAAAAGAAGCTTTTTCTTATTTTTATTTAGGTGCAACCAGCATAACCTTACCTGCTTTTTTATTTTTTGGAGATTATAATAACTTACCATCCAATTTAAGTTCTTGGATAGCCTTGATTTATCTTGGCACTATTGCTTCAGGACTTGGATATTTTTTATGGAATAAAGGCTCCACTGAAGTAGATAGCGGAGTTTTAGCCTTGATGAATAATGCCATTATACCTATAAGTATTTTTATCAACATGAGTATTTTTGGAGTAGATGTAGAGCTACTACCTTTTTGCATGGGGACTTTGATTATTCTTTTTTCATTTTTTATACATAAAAAAATCATGCATTATTATAATAAGAAATCTTACTCAAATACAAACCACTAGCAGGAGCTAAAAATCTACAATGAGCTTTTTTAGCATTAATTTGTTCTAAAAGCTCATTTTGGCTCATTTTTCCTTCTAATACTTTTAAAATACTTGCCATCATCATTCTAATTTGCGATCTTAAAAAACCATTTGCTTCAAAATAAAACACAGTGTAATTTTTATAAGCATAAACTCTAGTTTTATACATTTTTCTTATACTTGTTTTATTATCAGAGCCTTCTTTTTGAAAGAGTTTAAAATCATGCTCTCCTTCAAATAAAAAAGCAATTTCATTGGCTAATTTA
This sequence comes from Campylobacter sp. W0066.2, assembly GCF_024723515.1. Lineage (NCBI taxonomy): Bacteria > Pseudomonadati > Campylobacterota > Epsilonproteobacteria > Campylobacterales > Campylobacteraceae > Campylobacter > Campylobacter sp. W0066.2. The sequence goes on from NZ_JANQCV010000007.1 coordinate 88,123, forward strand.
ATATTTATTTTTGGATAAAAATACACATAAGAGGCTAAAAAAGGATTATATTTTTCATGACTTATAATATAGCGATATGCTCTTTTTTGTACATCAAAACGCACTTGGAAATTTTCTTGCATTCTTTGAATATGCTTTATATGTATAAATGGGTGCGTAAAATGATTGATTTTATTTTTTAAATATACAAAATCTTTAAAATGTTCTCCCGCTTTGACACAAGCAACTGCATTAAATGCATGCACACCCTTATCAGTTCTTGAAGCAAATAAAGGCTTTTCATAAATACCCAAATGCGACAAGGCCTGCGCTAAGGTATCTTGAACACTAAGCTTATGTGGTTGGGTAGCAGAACCTTGAAATTTAGAACCATCATAAGAAAAAGTCAATTTTAAAAGCATTAATACTTACTTGCAATTTTTGCTTTAAAATAAAACAAAGAAGTAATTAAAAAGCTTGAAAAAATCACAGTAATAGCTACAAAAGGTGGATTATAAAAACTAATCAAAAGCGTAAAATAAGCAAAAATAATCACAAAAATTCCAAAATAAGCAAAACCTTTTTCATAACGATAAGTTACTATACCAAAAGAGAGTGCAAAAAGCACGCTAGCTAAAGGAAATAAAGCTATAAGAATATAAATAACAAATTCTTTTGCTTTTTCTTTATTGCTTGTTACATCAGACCAATACCCATAAAAACTTTGAGTATTTAATTCTTTAGAAGAAAGTTTGCTTTTAATTAATAAATTTTTAAAACTAGAAATATGCCAATCTTCTTCTTTAATTTCATAAGCCTTTCCTTCATCTAGTTTAAAAGTAATAACCCCATCATTTGTTTCTAACTTTCCTTCTTTAGCTAAAATCACTTGTTCTTTATCTTGTGGGTTTTTCTTTGGATGATACATTATAATATTTTTATAAGTTTCATCAGAATTTTTAGCATCGATAAAAACAAGCCATTCTCCATATCTTTGTCCAAATTCCCCTGTTTTTATACTTACTTTAGCGCTAATTTTTTTATAATCTACAAAATTATCAAAAAGTTCAAAAGATATAGGTATAAAAACCAAAACCACCACAAGCATAAAAGCACTTACTAAAGCTGCAATTTTTACAAAAAAACTTGCTATCATGCTTGGAGCTATACTCAATGCAAACAACACTGTGCTTTCATTCTCCCTAGAAAGTCTATAAAAGGCTAAAGTCAAAGCTATGAAAAAAGATATAGGTAAAGTAAAAATTAATATCTTTGGTAAAAGAAAAATATATAATTTGATTAATTCAAAAAAAGTAATTTCAATATAAGCAGTAATTTTAGCAAGTTGTATAAAAAAAATAATCGAAACAATAATAAATAAGGTGAAAAATAAAGATAACATTGTGCTTAAAAACTGATTAAGCAAATACTTATAAACTAGTTTCATAATATACTTTCTATACTTAGATTAATCAAAATTCCGCAAAATAAAAAAGGAATCATAGGCATTTGATAATCTTTTTTGGCTATTTTTATAAACATCAAAAGACTTAAAAAACTTGCAATAAATAAAATCAAAAAGCCTTTTTCATAGCCAAAAATTCCAAAAATCAAAGCTATTATTATAACATCACCTTCCCCTAAACTTTCTAAATTTTCATCTCTTTTTTTAAAATTTTTAATAAAATTAATCACGCTTTTTGGTATGAAAATTAACCCCGCTCCAAAACACACTCTAAATAAAAAGTTATCTTGAAAATCCTCTAAATTTAAGCCATTTTGCAAAAAATCAAAACAAAAAGCTAAAATAAATAAAATCCAAAGCCAAAGCTCACTCACTGCTTTTAGATAATAATCCATCCAAGAAAGCGCTAAAAATATAGCTAGCATACAAGCAAAAATTAAAATTTGAAAAACATCTTCAATTAAATAAAAAGCAAAGACAAACAAACACGCGCAAAGAAATTCATTAAAAGGATAAATCAAAGAAATTCTTTCCTTACAAAAAGCACATTTTCCTTTTAAAAATATAAAAGATAACAAAGGAAAAAGATGATAAAATTTCAAAGTTTTAAAACACTTAAGACTTTTTGATCTTGGACTTATTATGCTTTCTTTATTAATCGTTCTTAAAATCAAAACATTGACAAAAGAACCCACGCAAAGTCCTAATAATAATAAAAAGAAATATCATTTACCAAAGGTTCTTTTGCGTTTTTTAAACTCAGTAATGATATTTGCGATTTCTTTTTTAGTAAGTGCAGGAAATAAGGTTTGACTAAAATAAATTTCTGCATAACTTGACTGCCATAATAAAAAATTTGAAATTCTTTTAGCACTCCCTACCCTTAAAAACAAATCCACATCCTCGCTTAAGTCAAGATTTGCTTGTATATTTGCTTCATTAATTTCAAGATTTTTTTCAATCACCTTTTTAACCGCTCTAACTATTTCATCCTTGCCTCCATAGGAAATAGCTAAATTTACGCATAATCTTGTGTAATTTTTAGTTTGTTCTTGAAAATTTTGTATTTTTTTTAAGGTTAATTCATCTAAAAGACTTAAATTTCCTATAACTTTAAAACGCACTTCATTGGCTATAAATTTATTTAAAGATTCATCAAGATATTTATTTAATAGCTTAAAAAGAAACTCTACTTCTTCTTTTGGTCTTTGCCAATTTTCTGTACTAAAAGCATAAAGGGTTAGATTTTGAATTTTTTCATCTATACATACTTCTATGATTTTTTCAACAACTTTAGCACCTTGACTATAGCCAATTTTTTCTAAAAGTCCATTTTTTCTAGCCCATCTTCTATTGCCATCCATTACTACAGCAAGATGTTTTAACTCATTCATTCTATCCCTTTATATCCATCAATCTTTTAAAAACAAACATAGGATTAAGCGTATTAACTACTTCAAATTTAAAATACTCGTTTAAAAAATGTGCTACTTTGGCAAAAGGTGTTTGAATGCGCGTGATTTTACCATTATCAATTATAATTTTTAAAGCACCAAAAATTTCAAAATACAAATACACCTCTAAAATATTTCCATTTTTCTTAGCTTCAAACAAAGCCCTATTTCCCTCATAAACAAAAGGTATATGATAAATTCCTTCAAAAAATGCAAAAAACATTTCTTTATAAATTTCAAACTCATACGCACTTTTACTTTCCATAAGTCTTTGAATAATGAATTTTTTATACCAAGCTTTTTCATCACCTTCTTGCACAAGCTTTTCTATAAGTTCAGCCCCTTCTTCAAAAAGTCTAATTTTAGGCTTTTTCAAAAGATTTTTAAAAGAAATCACGCCTTTATTTTCATAAACTTCAGCTAAATACTCCTCCCCTACTTCAAGCTCTATCAAACTTTTTGTTTCAAGCTTTTTAGTATTTAAAAGCAATACATAGCGATTGTATGCACGTTTTTCTAAAATTTGCATTCTTACAGGTAAGGTTGAGTTGATGATATTCACCAAAGTTTCCTTAATTCTTGTGCTAAAATAAAACCAAGTTTTTCTTTGCTTTGTTTAAAACTTTGAGAAATACTATCTTTAGTGATAAAACAAATGCTATTTTCATCACTTCCAAAGTTCATTTGCTCATTTAAGACATTTAAACACACCATATCTAGATTTTTACTAACTAAAGATTTTTTAGCATTTTCTAGTGCATTTTGCTCATCAAATTCCATTTTAAAGCCTATTTTTTTACCTTTAAAATCTAAATTTTTTAAGATATCCTCATTAAGTTTTAATTTTAAATTAAGTCCGTTTAAATGTTCATTTTTCTTAATCTTACCCTTATAAGCCTCAAGAGTAAAATCACTCACAGCAGCAGCCATAATTAAAGCATCAAATTCTTTGTAGTTTTGCAATTTTTCTTTTAACTCTAAAGAAGATTCAAATTTTTCTAATTTATAAGGTGTTTTAAACTCTACTGAGCTAACTAACACTACTTTAGCACCTAAAAAATATAAAGCATCAGCAACTGCCTTTGCCATTTTTCCACTTGAAAAATTACTAATACATCTTACATCATCAATTTTTTCTTTAGTTCCACCACCGCTTATAACAAAACTTTTATCTTTAAAAAAATCTTCTTGCATTAAGCTTCTTTTTAAAGCATTTACAATGCTATCAAGCTCAGCCAAAGCCCCTAAACCCTCATCTTTACAAGCTAGAGTTTTAACTATAGGATCAATGATAATATAACCTTGCTCTTTTAAATTTTTTAAAGAATTTTGAGTGCTAAAATGTAAATACATGTTTGTATTTGCAGCAGGTGCGATTAAAAATGGCTTATTTTTATCCACTGCTATTAAAGTTTGAATGAATAAATTATCTGCTATACCATAGTTTAATTTATTGATAGAATTTATACTAGCAGGCGCAAAAAGCACACAATCGCAAGTCTTACTAAAGGCTATATGATTATTAGTATTTTGCCAACTTTCATTATCTTCGCATAAAATTTCATCCGCTAAGGCTTCAAAGCTAAGCTTAGTACCAAATTTTAAAACTCCCTGACTTAGCAAAACTTTAACCCTAAAACCTTCTTTTTTTAATAAAGAAATAAGCTCATAAGTTTTATAAAAGGCTATGCTTCCACTTACTGCTAGTAAGATTGTTTTCATTTTTTACCTAGTTTTTTATAATAAAAATCTTCTATGATTTGCACTTTTGCCCTATTGATATGTAAAGAACCTTTTTCTACATTCTTACACACAGTGCTTCCTGCTGCGATGATTACCTCATCTTTTATCTCAACCGGAGCGATAAATTGTGTATCTGAACCCACAAAAACATTTTTACCTATTTTGGTTTTATGTTTTTTAACCCCATCATAATTACAAGTGATAGTTCCACAACCTATGTTAGTTCCCTCATCTATTTCACAATCCCCTAAATAACTCAAATGCCCTGCTTTAACTCCATTTAACAAAGCATTTTTACATTCTACGAAATTTCCTATATGGGTATTTTTAAGCTGACATTTTGGACGCAAATGCGCTAAAGGTCCTACATCGCTATTTTCTACTATACTATCTTCAATCACACTTGAGCTTTTAATGATAGAATTAATGATTTTTGATTTTCCTTCTATACGCACATTTTCATACACTTCACACTCGCCTACAAACTCAACCTCATCTGAAATAAAAGTCGTCGCAGGCATGTGAAAAATCACCCCTTGCTTCATCCATTCTTTTTTAATCGCTTCTTGCATAAGATCTTGAGCTAGACAAAGCTCTACTTTATCATTTACCCCCATAAAATCTTGCTCATTTACAAACACCGCATCGATTTCATAACCCTTTTCTTTTGCTAAATAAACTGCATCGGTTAAATAATACTCTTTAGCTTTGTTATCATTTTTTATCAAAGGTAATACTTCTTTTAAAATTTGTGCTTTTATAGCATAAACACCACTATTGCAAATGTTTATAGCAAGTTCTTCTTTGCTTGCATCTTTTGTTTCTACTATTTTTTGAATTCTATTTTCTTTTAATACTATTCTTCCATAACTTTTTGGATCTTTTGCCTCAAAAACTGCCACATTAAAATCACTCTCATTTAAAGCTATTTTTTCTAAATCATCTGCTTTAACTAAAGGCATATCACCACATAAAATCAATACTTTTTCATGCTTACTCTCATAACCCCTTAAAGCCCCTGCAGTACCTGGAAAATTTTGCAAGTCTTGTTCTAAAAAACGTGTATTTGGAAAATGCTCTAAAACAACTTGTTCAACCTTTTCTTTTTGATGAGAAAGCACCACACATACATCATCACTAATTTTATATGCTTGTTTTAAAATATGTAAAATCATTGCTTTTGAGCAAATTTTTTGAAGTACTTTTGGATTTTGTGATTTCATACGCGTGCCAAGTCCAGCAGCCAAAATAAGCACAGAAATTTTCATAATTTACCTTTGTTTTAAAAATTATTGCTTATTTTAACAAGCTAAAGTAAAAATTATTATTTTTTATAAAATCATTTTTATTCTTTTAAGAGTAAAATTGCTAAAATAACGCTTTTAATTTTAACCAAGGAAATATTTTGAGGGTTTTACTAGCTTTATTTTTATC